>JBGTEN010000292.1:0-3007 GCA_041747755.1 Arenibacter sp.
GGGTGCATTTCAAAAAGGCTTGGCTGGTGCATTTTGTTACCTGCCGTTTTAACTTTTTTCAGTCACTAATGCTTTTTTATCTGCCTGATATTGATACAGAAAGTCAGGACAAAAATCATAGTCATTAGGCCAATAGATTCCTCGTCCATTTTCATATAGCTCAACTTTTTGAAAATAAGCTGGGTCTGACAATGGTTTACTTAATTTGTCTTCTCCAATAAATGGATTAAAATCAATGACTTTTTCTACGCCATCGCTGAAATTGAAATGAATTTTTTTATCATCTACTATTCTGAAGTTCTTTATACTTATCATAGTATTTTCTTTTTACTCCAATGGTTCAATTTTATTTAATGTCTCATGATCTCTGGCTTTTTGCCAATTGCTTAACAATTCATCCCGATGTTCTATTGACCATTCAATCGCTAATGTCTTGGCTCTCTTTGGCAAACGCCCCTCTAATATTTCTAACGTCTTTATGTCAATCAGAGCTTCATCATTTTGATAGATTACATGAAAGTGAGGTGGGTTATGATCGTTATAGAACATTCGGATGATGATTCCATAGAATCTACTTATTTCTGGCATTGTTTAGCTTTTTGTTGATAAGCAAATTTAGTCATTTTTTCTATGGCAGGTAACGCCACTGTATAAATTCGTGGCTGATTAAAAGTATAAAATTTTCAATTAACTACCGAGGCAATCCGCAGGATTGGCTTATTAAATTAAGTCTCACCAATAAGGCAATCCTGCGGATTGCCGGGCTTTCTACAAAGAGCTGAAGTCGCAATTACCTACTAAAAAGCCATGATTTATACAGAATGTTACCACACGTCTATTTGATCTCTACAGATTCATATTTTGTTAGTTCAGAAATTCCCAAAGGCGGTTGTACGTAATTCTGGACTATATTCGATTCAGGTTGCAGTCCATATCCACTTGCAAAACCCACTTTAAAACCTTTACCATCTTCTGTGGTTATCATGACATTGTCGTATTCATTATCGTTGGGATCAATGAACATAATTACCTTGTTATTGTCAAAAGTGTCGTTCAACCACTGATAGCTTGATGAGGTTGATGTCCAGGCAAGAACAGTTGGTTGGTAGTTGATCTCCATCGGATATTTAAGGTAGTTTACATAGTAGCAAAGAATCTCAAAATCAATGTCATAGGGGAAAGTTATAGCGAATTTGGAATCATCAATTTGGTAAATCTTCGATGCGGGTTTTAAATCAGCCTGTTCAGGATTATCATAGTTTCTGGTGAAATCAGTAATTACTTGTTTAAGTGTTTCCAATTTAGCGTTCCCGACAATTATTAGCTTATCGTTCTCTTTCAGAGTTCTTTCAATGTTATATTTTGGGACATATGGTCCTTGTTGTTTGTTCTCAGGCTTCGAGTTGAAAGAGTAGATAAGGTATCCAACCAAAAGTACTCCTCCGATTATCAAGTATGTCATTCTGCTCATTGTGGATTATGTGTGGTAACGGTTTGGCGCTTGGCGCAGTGGCGGATTTCGGAGCACAAAACTATCAATACACCACAAAAGTTGATGCGAGGTAGAATGTTCAATTAACCACGTCACCCGCCATTGAGCCAAACGCCTGTTATACACAGGCATTCTTGGTTCTGTCTTAAAATATAAAGCCGATACCTGTTTCAAATATATTTTTAATTGGGTTTGGGTCATTAGCGAATTTGTTCAATCTATATTGATAGTTGGCTTTAAATACAATATTCTCTTTAGTATTAAAATTCACTCCAAATGTCCAAATGTTCATATTATTTTCTACTCTGGGCAAGGCTTGAATGTCTTGATGAATACTTTGGTGAGTGTTCAATCTTTCGTATCGTGTGAAAAGGCTTAACTTCATTTCGTGAGTGTCATACAAAAATGTCTTCTTAGACTTGATGCTTTCCTTTTTTCTTAGATATGGTAAAATATCACAACCCAATTCAAACAAATATCCATAAACTTCTTTTCCTAAGACTTGTCCATTGTTTCCGTTTTCATCTTTAGTGAGTTCAAATATTTTTTCAGTGTCTCCAAGTCGTCCATAAGTTCCAACCGATATGAACCTGAAATTTTTCCAATCATATTTTGCATAAGCAGTTGTCAAATTAATATTGCCATTCACTTTAATCTGTTGGTTGTTAATTTCAACGGTTTCTCCTTGTCCTGAACCACCGTAATACCCTGAAGCCGATAAAGTCAAGTTTTTAATACCTGTGTAATTTATTTGTGGGTTTATGGAAATTGATTTTGGCACATCAAACCTTATTTCTCTTCCTTGTCTTATCCAAGTTCCACTCAAATAATTTCTGCTGTTTAGACCTTGCGAAAAACCAAGTGCATAACTCCAATTCTTTGAGATATTACCATAAAACATTGCTCCAAATTCTATCCACGTAGATGGCGTGATAAGTCTTTCAACTTCGGAACGATTTACGGAATAAAACATTATTGGTTCGTCATTATTGTTGACATAGCCAATGGTCAATGGATAAAATCCAACACGAGCTTTTAAATAGTCTTTAAAAAGATAGTCAAAGAATGCTTCTATCACTATTTCGTGATGTGTCTCTTCGGCTTTATAGTGCAAAAACTCAATCTGAAACTCCGAGTTCCAAATTAGTTTGTCGGTGATGCGATAACCAAAAAAAGTTGCATACCTATAAAGTCCTGAATAGTATAATTCCAAGTCGCCAACATCTGTATTTACATTGTCTTGTATAGGGACATAGTTAAATTCGCCAAAACCGCTAATTGAATATCTTTTGTCTGAAAAAAATATTTTGGAAGCGGCAAGTGCCAATCCTGGTTGTTGTTGATATTTCAGTTTTTCAATTGTCCGCACAGTATCGGCTTTTTGTATAGTGTCATTTTGTCCTTGTGCGTATATGTTTATTGTCAATAGTAATGTTGCAATAATTGTAAAATGTAATCTTTTCATTCTTCTCTTTTTTCTACTTCTGTCGGTTTTCTATGCTTGTGTATAACGTT
>JBGTEN010000293.1:0-22175 GCA_041747755.1 Arenibacter sp.
TAAATTCATCATGCAATTTCTGCAAGCTTATATCATCACTAGAGTATTGCTGCAGAATCTTTTTTGTTGCTGCTGTATCATCGGTATAGTTGCGGGCAATCCAATCTATTTTTTCACTTTTAGTAAGTTTAGAAAATCCTATAATGGGGTTAGGCATAGAGTCGGCTTTATAATTTTCAAATATAAGTATAATGGAAATATGTAGACCATTTTAGGATAGTTGTGAAGATGTACCTTTGCCTTTTAACTTTTACATCTAAAAAAGGCACTATTATTAATTTTATTAGTATTCTTGTTACATTCTAAACATTTTATAGGATTTATGATTCGCATACTTTTAGTTGGATTGTGCTTTGTCGGGGTGGTTACAACAACTGCCGCACAAAATAAAAAAATTACCATTGAAGAGATATATGGGGGAGCATTTAAAACGGAAGGACTGGAGGCCCTACGCTCTTTGAGGAACGGGAAGGAATATACTGTTTTACAACACGATAAGGTAACTGGAAAGAGTAGTATTGAAAAGTACAGTTATGCCAGCTTAGAAAAAGTGGCAACCCTAGTGTCTTCAAAAGATCTGACTAGCGCACCAAAATTTAATTCCTATGCATTAAGTACGGACGAGTCCAAGATACTTATAGCAACAGAAGCTACCCCAATTTATAGACATTCTTCTCTGGCAATCTATTACGTGTACGATTTGGATACCAAAAGTGTTATAAAAATATCGGAACGCAAAATTCAAGAGCCAACCCTTTCGCCGAACGGCAGCAAGGTTGCCTACTTTTTAGAGAATAATCTGTATATATTGGATTTGCCTACTCGTACTACCAAACAAGTAACCACTGATGGCGAAAAAAATAAAATTATTAATGGAGTTACAGATTGGGTTTATGAAGAGGAGTTTGGTTTTGTGAGGGCCTTTGAATGGAATGCCAATGGCTCTAAAATTGCGTTTCTTAGTTTTGATGAAACCAAGGTGCCAGAGTTCTCAATGGATGTCTATGGTACAGCCTTATACCCAAAACAAACTGTTTTTAAATATCCTAAGGCTGGAGAGAATAATGCTGAAGTAACCCTAAAAGTATACGATATTTCAAAAGAGATCACCACTGCTGTAGATCTAGTTAATCCGTATTATATTCCCAGAATAAAATGGACAGCCAATGCTAATAAGCTCAGTATTCAAACCTTAAACCGGCATCAGAATCTATTAAAATTACATATCGTAAATGTTGCCGATTTCTCGGTAAATGTAGTGCTGGAAGAAAAGGATGCGGCTTATGTAAATGTCACCGATAATTTAACTTTTTTAGCGGACGACCGTTTTATCTGGACAAGTGAAAAGGACGGCTACAACCACATCTACCTTCATGATGCCGATGGCAAACAATTGCAACAGATAACAAAAGGGAATTGGGAGGTAACACGATATTACGGATACGATTCCAAAAAAGATAAGATTTATTATCAGTCTGTCGAAAACGGTAGTATGAACAGGGATGTTTATAATATTTCTTCAAGTGGTAAGGGCAAAAGGCTTCTCACGGAAAAGGAGGGTACCAACAGCGCAGAATTTAGCGCAGATTATACTTATTTTATTAATACTCATTCTAGCAGTACTACTCCTCCGGAATATACTTTGAATGCAGCACTAACAGGAAAAAAATTAAAGGATATTAAAGATAACAAAGCGCTACAATCAAAATTAGACACCTATGTGCTTAGTCCAAAGGAATTCTCCTCTATCACCATCAATGGCTATGATTTAAATATGTGGATGGTAAAACCAATGGATTTTAACCCCTCAAAGAAATATCCTTTACTTCTCTTTCAGTACAGCGGTCCGGGATCCCAGCAAGTGGCCAATAGATGGCTGGGAGATAATGATTATTGGCATCAGTTATTGGCAGCTGAGGGTTATATCATTGCTTGTGTGGATGGTAGGGGCACGGGGTTTAAGGGTAGCGATTTTAAAAAGCTTACTTATTTGAATCTGGTGAAATATGAAACGGAAGACCAAATTGCTGCGGCTACAAAACTGAGTGAACTTCCTTACATTGAAGAATCCAGAACCGGAATTTGGGGATGGAGTTTTGGAGGGCACATGGCAACTAACTGTATATTAAAGGGCAATGATGTTTTTGAAATGGCTATTGCGGTTGCTCCGGTTATCTCTTGGAGATTTTATGACACTATTTATACAGAACGCTTTATGCGCACTCCGCAAGAGAACCCTAAAGGGTATGATAACGAATCCCCTTTTAATTATCCGGAACTGTTAAAAGGGAAGTTCCTGTTGGTGCACGGGACCGGGGATGATAATGTCCACGTACAAAACTCCATGCGTATGGTAGAGGCTTTGGTACAGGCCAATAAACAATTTGATTGGGCTATTTATCCAGATAAAAACCATGGTATTTCCGGAGGGAATACCCGAGTGCAGTTGTACACTAAAATGACCAACTTTATTAAGGAAAACCTATAAAAACCATACTAATTATGGCTGATACCACCACTACTTCAGAAGAAAAAGAACTATTTGGCCATCCCAAGGGCTTATTTTATTTGTTTTTTGCAGAATTATGGGAACGTTTTAGTTTCTACGGAATGCGGGCCTTGTTGACGCTTTACATGGTCAACGTTATTTTTGAGAAGTTAGTAGAGAGGGATTATGCAGCCGCAGCCGTTTATTCATCTTATGGGTCCTTGGTTTATGCATCCACGGTGGTTGGGGGAAGGGTTTCCGATACTATTTTGGGTATGCGCCGCTCTATTTTTTTAGGAGGTATTTTAATGGCACTTGGCCATTTTGTTCTGGCCATTGAACACAATGTGGCTTTTTATTTGGCGCTTGCCCTGATTGTTGTAGGCAATGGGTTTTTTAAGCCTAACATCTCCACTTTTGTAGGTTCTTTATATAAAGATGGAGATCAACGGAAAGATTCTGGTTTTGTTATTTTTTACATGGGAATCAACATTGGGGGTTTTGTAGCACCGCTATTGTGTGGTTGGTTGGGACGTGAATATGGGTGGCACTATGGATTTGGTTTGGCTGGTATTGGAATGTTGGCAGGGCTCCTCTTTTTCTGGAGTGGTATAAAGAAGAATGTTTTTGGTGACAGAGGGATGGCCCCAAGTCAGGCCGTACTGGAGAAGAAGGTAGTTGGAATACCTCAAAAAACCTTACTGCCTATTTTAGCATTTTTGGCGGCTCCCATTATTGCGTTATTACTTTCTTCTTACAAGCCATTAGGAGCGGACGGTAGTTTTTTTGGCGATCAGAACATTGTTAATATCATCTTTAAATTCGCCGCTGTTTTAATTTTAGTGTATTTGGGCTATATTATGTTTAAAGCAACATTAGAAGAGCGTAAGAAACTTTTTATGGCTGTGCTGATTACTTTTTTCATGACTATTTTTTGGGGATTTCATGAATTATCAGGAAGCGTTATAACACTCTTTGCAGATCGTAATGTAAATTTGTCTTTTATTGATGCTGCGCAGACAAATGCCTTGAACTCCATGTTCATAATTATATTGTCTATTCCGATATCCCTATTATTTACCTATTTGGCAAAAAGGAAGCTAAATCCTCGGACACCTTATAAGTTTGGTTTGGGCTTGGCTTTTGCAGGTATAAGTTTTTATATTCTTGCACTAAGCGGAAATAGTGCTGACACTAATGGTATGGTACCGTTTTCTTATCTTCTGATTATGTATTTCTTACTTTCAGTGGGTGAATTGTTTATGTCGCCAGTGGGACTTTCAAAAATAACGGATCTTTCACCTAAGCGTATTGTTGCATTTATGATGGGTGTCTGGTTTTTATCTTCTGCTTTTGCATTTCAGGTAGTGGGCTTTATTGGAAAACAATTGTCTATTGAAAGTGAGAATGTAAATATAAAGGGTTTTGATTCCTTGGATATTTATATTGGAGGCTTTGAACTTATTGCCAAATATGCCTTGGGTGCCGCAGCTATTGTTTTAGTAACAGCGCCCTTAATGAAGAAATTAATGGGTAAGGTACACTAGTTATTCTCTGACCTTTATATAGTATGCTCCGCTTTCTCCGGTGTAATGAAAGGGTATGTTTCTTTGTTCGCAGGTAGCTTTCCATTTTTCTACATAAGTTCTGTAGTTACTACCGTCGGCAATGATATGCTGAGCCTGTTTAGAATCAATAATCCGGTCTAAGTTTACTTTTGGGGACTGACTTAACAAAAGATAGTCGGCCTTCAGGGTTTTAGGTAAAATTCCCGTGCTGTCCAAAATAAATAGTCGTTTATTTCCTACTAAGTAACTATTTTTCAAAGACTTATAGCTTATAGCATTACTATGTGCACCTATGACATAATCTGTGACCAGTCTTTCAGTTAATGATGAATCGGTGGTTATAACATTTAATTCATTCCCTTTTTGATATAACAAAACAGAGTTTCTTGTCTGATGGGCAATAATGAAAACTTCCGCTTTTTGGATAGCATAGTTATGAAAAATAGCCCAAATTTGGAACCCAATAATGCCGGTTAATAAAACTACTATACGTCTGTAGGATGCTTTGGTCAATACTAAAATAGCCGCAATGATAATCACATAACTCCATAACAGCTGTTCCCAACCAAAAGCAATATTTTTAAAAACAAATAATTCTTGTTGCGCCACCCATGCGATGATCGTATTCATTGAATGAATAAGCCAATTATAGAAAACAACAAGAAAGTGAGGTAGACTATTCCATAAGGCCAGAATAATAACAACAATTCCAAGACCTAAAATAAAACCCAAAAAAGGAATTATGGTAAGGTTGGAAATAAAAAACAGCGCAGGAAATTGATGAAAATAAAACAAACTTATTGGTAAAACACCCAGTTGAGCAGCCATACTAACGGATAATAAACTCCATACATATTTAAACAACCAAATTTTTGGAGACCATAATTTTTGGAGGATAGGGTAGATCCAGACAATAGCAAAAACAGCTGCATAGCTCATTTGAAAACCAACCTGAAACAACAACATAGGATTTACCAAAAGGATAAAGAACATGGAAAGGGCAAGAATATTAAAAGTTCCGGTGGGTCTGTTTAAATAGAGCGCATAAGCAACAAAAGAGAACATCGTCACAGCTCTGATTATAGAGGCAGACAATCCAGCTAGCAGTGCAAAACCCCACAACAATAAAACAATTGCAAAAAGTTTTACCTTCCTTCCATTGGGTAGCCTTTCCAGAGGGCTCAATAGGAATTCCAATAGCAAGAGTAAAATGCCAATATGCAGTCCGGAAACCGCCAGAATATGTACTGCTCCTGCGTCTTTGTAATTGGTATAGGTTTGTTCCGAGATATCATTGCGTTGACCAAGAAGCAGGGCTTGGATTATACCTAATTCCTGTTCTTTAAAATTATTCCTTTTTAGCTGTGCCGTAATTCTAGTTCTTAAATCCGCAGCAATTCCATAAACTGTGGTAGAGGGCATTTCCTTTAGAACATAATTTTGAGAAGTTAACCTAACTTGATGTTCTATTCCCAAGTGTTGCAGGTATTTTTTATAATTAAATTGAAAAGGATTCAAGGGCTCTTTTATTTCCTCAATGGTATTGTGAATAAGTAACTCTTCATCTACTTTAAGTTTTTTATTTTGGAAATTGGCTGCACTGGTTAAAATTATTTTTCCAACTTTTTTACTATTATTCACTGTTACAACTGTAGCGACGTAGCGTTCTGAAAAGGAATTGGGTTTTAGCACTTCGTGTATCTTAACATGCCAAACCTGCACTTCATTTAACTTTAGATGCGAATAGTGGTCGTGATGATTCCCGGGTTTTGAGAGTGTAACAGTTAAAATACCTAAAGTTACAACGGCGATACCGGAGAGAATTCCAAACATTAACACTTTTTCCTTTTTCCTAAAGGTAATTGCTAAAGCAGAAATTAGTAACAAAAGCAGCAATATAGGAACTAAGGGTTTTATATGTAAGAAGTACCCTAATAAAATTCCCAAAACAAGGAAAAAAGCCAACTTAATGGAGATGAATCTCAATATATGCATCTTAAAGAACTCTTGTAGCTTTTACAAAAGCATAGTTCCAAAAGCCTTCTCTAAGGGAAGATACAATAACTCCTCTTGAGGAGGTAGAATGTATAAATTTAATATCATCACCTTCTACAGCGACTACCAAACCCACATGGTTAATTCGTTTTCCTTTACTGGTTTTAAAAAATAACAAATCACCCTTGGTAACATCCTTTACCTTTATTAGTTTGCCTTCCTCTGCCATTTCGAAAGAAGATCTTGGTAAGGGGATATTGTGTTCTAAAAACGAAGTGTATAAAAGACCTGAGCAGTCCATTCCACTTCGGGTTGTACCACCAAATTTATAGCGCACTCCGGAAAAAAGCAGTGCTGTACCTATAATGGCATCTGCCTTTGCAGGCAATTTTTCCAAACTATTTTTTGAATGGATTTTTTCAGATTCGGGGACAACCTCACCGGAAGATTCTACAGTTATCTTCCTTTCATTACTATAAGTGGTTTTCTTTTTTACGACACCACAGCTTACAACAAATAAAAAAAGAAAAAGTGTTAGATATTTGCTTGCCATCCAGCTAAAGTGCTTTATTCTTGGATATCAAATTTAAACATTTTCTGTTATAAGTGCAGCCACTTTTTCACTGGCACCTTTTCCTCCCAGTTTTTTTTCCAATTCGGAATAGTCATCTAGTTGTTCTTTTCGGGCTAAACCATTTAGAATTTTTGTTAATTCCGCACTAAGATTCTTAGAGGTAAGCCTATTTTGGATTAGCTCTGTAACTACTTCACCATCCATAATTAAATTGACTAAAGAGATATATTTTAAGGTAATTAATCGTTTTGCAATTTGATAAGAAATCCAACTGCCTTTATAGCAAACAACCTGGGGTACTTTAAAAAGAGCTGTTTCTAAGGTGGCTGTGCCACTAGTCACGAGTGCCGCATGGGAGATACTCAATAAATCATAGGTTTTGTTGACTATAAATCCAACGTTGTGGTTTATCAAAAAAGAATTGTAAAAACTACGATCCAGACTTGGAGCTCCGGCAATTACAAATTGATACTGCGGAAAGGAAGGTACAACGGAAAGCATTACAGCGAGCATTTTTTGTACTTCCTGTTTACGACTCCCGGGCAATAAAGCAATTATGGGTTTTTGGTTATTCAAGTGGTACGTTTTACGAAAAGAATCTTCTTGTATCGGTTTCCGATCCCCAATGGCATCAATCAATGGATGGCCTACAAAATGTACCGGAAAATTATGTTTTTTTTCGTAAAAATCTTTTTCAAAAGGCAGAATAACATACATGTGATCTATATCTCTTTTGATAGCTTGAATCCTACTTTCTCGAGATGCCCAAATTTGTGGAGATACATAATAGCTGGTTTTAAAGTTATTTTTCTTGGCCCATTTTGCAATTCGCAGGTTAAAACCTGAGTAGTCAATAAATACTAGGACATCGGGATTAAACCGTTTAATGTCCTCTTTACAGAAATTAATATTTTTAAAAATGGCACCAAGGTTAATTATAACCTCCAAAAACCCCATAAAGGCCATCTCTTTATAATGTTTTACAAGATTCCCACCGGCTTTTTGCATGAGATCCCCACCCCAACATCGAATTTTTGCTTCAGAATCCTTCGCGTTTAAAGCCTTAATAAGATTAGAACCATGCAAATCCCCGGAAGCTTCTCCTGCAATGATGTAGTACTTCATGAGTTTATAATTTGTTTGTAAACGGTCATCCAAATACCTGTCTGGAGGAACTTCGAATTTATAGTCACAGTTATCTGAATCTCCAGCCCTGCACTCGGGTTATAATTAAAATATTTTATAATAGAGGATAAGTAATGCAGAGAGAAGGGTTGCCATCAAAACACCTCTGGCTCTTAGATCTCTTCGTAATTTTAAGAATGCGAAAAAAGCCACTAAATTGAGAATGGCGCCTAAGGCTAATAAGCTCCCAACATGGCCTTGTTCAACAGCGATATTATAGGTTTCGCTAATACTTAACTCAGAAAACAAAGCAATATAAAGTAATGTGCCCAATGTATTGGCAATAATGCCAACTGCAAAACCTATTAAAAGTTCTCTTTTATTCATGAAAATCCCAATTGTTTATATGTTGAATTGCGTGATGGGCCGTTAAATCAAATTGTGTGGGAACTAATGAAATATAACCATTACTTAATGCCCATTCATCTGTATCTTCTCCTTTATCTAAAAGTTCAAACTCTCCTGTGAGCCAGTAATAATCCTTTCCTGACGGGCTAATTCGTTTGTCAAATTTTTCTTTCCAATTGGCTCTGGCTTGTCTACAAACTTTTATGCCATTGTAATCTGTTCCTTCAATTTTAGGAATATTTACGTTGAGCACAACTCCTTGAGGCATCCCGTTTTTAAGAGCCTCTCGTATAATTTTTTGAATACTCTCTTTAGAGGGCTCAAAGTTGGCTTCCAGAGAATAATCACATAATGAAAATCCAATTGCTGGAACTCCTTCAATACCTGCTTCAATGGCAGCACTCATAGTTCCTGAATAAATAACGTTTATTGACGAATTTGAACCGTGATTAATACCGCTTATACAAATATCGGGTCGGCGTTCTAAAAGCACTTGCAATGCCAATTTCACACAGTCAGCCGGAGTTCCGCTACAACTATATTCTTCTCGTGCACCGTGCTCAATGTCTATAATTACTTTTTTTGAATACAGCGTGTTGTCCAAAGTTATGGCATGGCCCATACCCGACTGAGGACTATCCGGTGCAACTACCACAACATCACCAATTTCCTTAACAAAGCGAATTAAAGCCCTTAATCCCGGAGCGGTTATTCCGTCATCATTGGTAACAAGAATTAAGGGTTTTTGCATGTAATATAATTTATTGTGCAAAAATACGTTTTTCATTAGGATCTTATTAAACTTACGTTTAACAAAAAATTAATTGCATAGGTTAAGACTGGCATGGTTTTTTCAGTATATTAGAGAATTCATTGCATTTGTCTGGAGTATTATTTTTGACTATAGGGATTTGAATTTATAAAATTCCTTTAAAAGCATTAAAAGAATAGATATGAGAAAGAATTTCGCTTACGCTCTATTGGTTATCCTGATTGCTGTAGCTTCTTGCAGTTTTACTCAAAAATCTTTTGAGACCAATGATAAGGACAAATTATTACTGGAATTAATTACCTATGTTTTGGAAAGGGGGCATTATGAACCCAAACAGATTAATGATGATTTTTCAGTAAATGTTTTTGAAGATTTTATCAATGTAGTAGATCCTACAAAAAGGTACTTCTTGGAAGAAGATATTGCCGAGTTTGAGAAGTTTAAATTTCAGATAGATGATCAAATTAAAAATTCAGATATCAGTTTTTTTAATCTCGTTTATGGAAAATTAATGAAGCGAATGGAGGAAGCCAAGGAAATTTATAAAGAGGTCTTGGAAAAGCCTTTTGATTATTCCAAAGATGAGTCCATTGATATTAATTATGACGATCAGCCGTTTGCAACTTCCAAAAGCGAATTAAAAGAAAGGTGGAGAAAACAGTTAAAATATGCCACTCTGGGAACATATGATGCAAAATTAAAAGGAAATGAAGATGACATAGTTACCATTGAAGGGAATCAGCCGGTCATTTCAAGTACAACATCCGGAAAGAAACTGAACCCAAAAGAGATAGAGAAGGAGGCACGTGAGAGCACAAAGAACACTTTAGACGATTTTTTTGAATTCGTTGGTGAATTGGAGCGTAAAGATTGGTTTGTCCAGTACATAAATACCATAGTAGAGGAGTTTGACCCACATACATTTTATTTCGCACCGGAAGACAAGGAAAAGTTCGATAATAGCATGTCTGGTAAATTCGAAGGAATTGGTGCAAGACTTCAAAAGAAAAAGGACCAGACAAAAATTGTAGAAATTATTTCAGGAGGTCCGGTATGGAGAAGTCAGCAATTAGAAGTAGGCGACGAAATCATGAAGGTAGGTCAAAGTGGAGAACCCGCAGTGGATATTGTAGGAATGCGTCTAGACGATGCCATCAAGTTGATAAAAGGTCCGAAAGGAACAACAGTAGATCTAACCGTTAGGAAGGTTGATGGTTCTACGCAAATTATTTCACTAGTTAGAGATGTTGTTGAACTAGAAGAGACGTATGCCAAATCTGCTGTCATTTTAAAAAGTGATCAGAAATACGGGCTTATAAACCTACCGAAGTTTTATGTAGATTTTGAAGATTATAACGAAAGAAATGCAGCCACCGATGTAGCCAAAGAAGTAGAAAGACTAAAGCAAGCTGGTGCGGAAGGGCTCATATTGGATCTAAGAGATAATGGAGGAGGTTCTTTAAAAACGGTTGTGGAAATGGCCGGATTGTTCATAAAAGATGGACCAATAGTACAGGTAAGATCTTCCGGAAAAGGGAAGGAAGTATACGATGATAAAGATGAACGAATACAATGGGATGGACCTTTGGTAATTTTGGTGAATGAGTTATCGGCGTCCGCATCAGAAATTTTGGCTGCTGCCATGCAAGATTACAAAAGAGCAGTTGTTATTGGAAGCAAGCAAACCTTTGGTAAAGGCACTGTACAAAATGTTATTCCTTTGGAAAATATTGTTCGAAGCAATGAGCATGGAGATTTAGGCGCAATAAAGCTCACTACACAAAAATTTTACAGAATTAACGGTGGCTCTACACAATTGGAAGGCGTAAAGAGTGATGTGGTTGTTCCGGACAAGTATAGCTATATTGATTTAGGTGAACGGGACCAAAACAATCCGCTAGAATGGGATAAAATTTCTCCGGCTAACTTTAAGCCATGGGATGCGTATATAGATTATGAGAAAACCATTGAAAATAGCGCTAAGAGGATGGCAGATAATAAGCATATTAAACTTATTGAAGAAAATGCAAAATGGTTGAAAGAACAGCAAGACGAAACTGTAGTTTCTTTAAATTATGAAGTGTATAAAAGGGAAGAGGCAAAAGTAAAAGAACGATCTAATTATTTTAAAACACTTTCTGATTATGATTCTCATTTAAACTTTAAGTCTTTGAATTATGAAGAGGCTCTTTTTACTAAGGATTCTATTCTTAGGGAAAAGAGAAATAGATGGCATAAAGACCTTGCCAAAGATGTATATGTAGAAGAAGCGGTAAACATTTTACAAGATCTTCAACTAAACAATATAAAGAATGGCACAAAATTGGCCAGTGTAAAAGGTTAACTAGAAACAAATAGCTAGTAAAAAAGCCCCATATTTTATGGGGCTTTTTTAGTTCTATGCTAATTCTGTTTGAGCACTGTTTACAATTTAATTTTTAATTTTGTCTGCGTGCTGTTTTCTTAACTTGGCTAATTTTGGTGTAATCACTGCGTTGCAATAACCCTGCAATTTGTTGTTATTATAATAGTTTTGATGATGGTCTTCTGCCTCATAAAAAATATTTAATGAACTTACCTCAGTAACAATATTATTTTCATAGTAAGGGGTTAATTCTTCGATTACCTTTTCAGCAATTTTTTTTTGCTCTTCGTCATTATAATAGATAACAGATCTATATTGTGAGCCAATGTCTGCACCCTGACGGTTTACTGTGGTAGGGTCATGGGTAGTCATAAAAATCAACAAAATGTCTTTGTAAGATATAAGATTCTTGTCAAAAGTAACCTGGACAACCTCGGCATGACCTGTTAATCCTGAACACACTTCTCTATAAGTTGGTTTGCCAGGGGCTGTTCCTCCGCTGTAACCGGAAACTATTTTGGTTACACCCTTTATTTCTTGAAATACCGCTTCGGTACACCAGAAGCACCCGCCGCCAAAGGTGGCTATCTCTATATTAGTTTTAATCATTGTCTGTCTTTTTCTATTTTCATGGATGCAGAATTTATACAATAACGAAGACCACTGGGTTTGGGACCATCGGGGAAAACATGACCTAAATGTGCGTCGCATGAATTGCACATAACCTCCACTCTCATCATTCCAAAAGTGGCATCTTTTTCGTATTTAATGGCGCTTTCGTTAATCGGCTGGGTAAAACTTGGCCATCCTGTTCCGGATTCAAATTTTATAGTAGAATCAAAAAGTGAAGTCTCACAACATACACAGATATATTTTCCGGCATCATACATACTACATAGCGCTCCGGTATATGCCATTTCAGTTCCCTTTTTTCGGGTAATTTTGAATTGTTCCTGAGTGAGTAAGGCACGCCATTCGGCTTCTGATTTTTCAACACGTTTTTCCGGTTTGGGATTTCCGTTTACACAAAAATGAATAATATCTTTCCAGGTTATCATTATAATTTATTTTAATTTTCTAAAGGAGTTATAAAAATACAATATCCTATTAGGGTTAACCTTATTAAGAAGATAGTATATTTAAATTTTTAAAATAGCTAAGCCATACCATTGGTCGGATATTTTAAGCATCGCTTACATAATGATATCCTGTACAAAATATTTTTTCAAGTCGGGGGTTGTTTAATTGGTTTTCTCCAAGTTTTTGTGCTATAAAAAAAAGACTGATGAAAAAAAGAAGTATTTATATTTTATTAATGTCCATGTGCATAATTGGCTTCTGGCTGTTTGAAAATTACTACAATCCATTAATACACGCTGAACCAGAAATAGAAAATTCAAAACACATGTTACCTGCATATTTGTGGCCCTCCTCGACAACAGGAGCGATAGTAAATCACAATTATTTTTCTTTGTCTTATAATGAAACTTATGAGCAGGCAGAATGGGTATTCTATAGATTAGATAAATCACATCTTACAAAAGATAATAGGAAAAGACCATATTTCATTGATGACCCGAAGGTGATAACAAAATCAGCAGATTGGCGCAATTATAATGGATCCGGATTAGATAGAGGACATCTTTGCCCCGCAGGAGACCGTAGATTTTCAGAGCAGGCCTATAATGAAACCTTTTATACCAGTAATATTACCCCGCAAGACAAGTATTTTAATGCAGGTATTTGGAATAGATTAGAGCAGCAAACTAGGTATTGGGCTAAAAAGTATGGAAGCATTTATGTAATAACCGGGGGTATTTTAGAAAATGATCTACCCACAATAGGTAATGAAGATGTTGCGGTTCCAAAATATTTTTATAAAGTTATAGCACGAGAAACAAAAAGGGAAGTATCGCTTATAGCCTTTTTAATAAAGCATAAGGAAAGCCGGCGTCCTTTAAAGGAATTTGTTGTGACGGTTGACAATTTGGAAGAGCTTACCGGGCTAGATTTTTTCAAAGAAATGTCGGATGAGCAGCAAAAAGAATTGGAAAGCACCATTCAGTTGGGAGATTGGCGATTTACTAATTTTAAAGATTAAAGATATTTAGTGTTTAATGGTATTTTTTAGTTCCATTCATTTAATCGATTTGCATCTAACTTTAGGAATATAAAAAGAAGCGCGGTAAAAAATAGTAGGCCTGATCCACCGTAACTAAAAAATGGTAACGGAATGCCAATTGTGGGTAAAACACCGATTACCATGCCTATATTGATAAAGTAGTGAATTAAAAGAATTGAGATAACTCCATAACCATACATTCGGCTAAAAGCATTTTTTTGACGTTCTGCCAAATGAACTAATCGCAGTAGTAAAAAGGTAAAAAGTAGTACTACGGTAACAGTACCAACAAAACCCCATTCTTCCCCAATGGTACTAAAAATATAATCCGTGTGTTGTTCCGGAACAAAGTTCCCTTTAGTTCTAGTACCTTCTAAAAAACCTTTGCCAAAAAGGCCACCGGATTCAATGGCTTTTTCCGATTGGTAACTATTGTAGCCAATGGTCTTGTTTATTTCATTCAATCTCTCAGGATCTTTTTCCAAACGTAACCACAAACTGAAACGATCTCTATGCCGTTGTTCAAAAACAGAATTAAAAACAAAATTCACAGAAAGTGAGAAGAGGATTGTACCGGTAAAAAAGGATATAAGTGGTAAAATGGGGACTTTAAAATCTTTACGCTTTAACAAAAGAAAAAGTGAAATTAATAAGGTTAAAAATATACTTATCCAAATGGTTCCAAACATCAGAGTAGCAATAAAAATGGTTATTAGTAAGGTACCAATTAGTAGGTAGAATAGTGGAAGCCCCTCTCTAAAAAGCACAAAAACCAAAGCAAAAAAAACCATTGCGCTTCCGGGATCTGGTTGAGGAACTATAAGAATTACCGGGACAATAATGATTAGTATGGCATAGAGTTGATCTTTTCGTTTTTTAATGTCAGTTTGTATGTCACTTAGGTATTTAGCTAAAGCAAGGGCTGTTGCAACTTTTGCAAACTCGGACGGCTGAAGGTTAAAAAACCCAAGACTATACCAAGAAGTGGCCCCAGAAATTGTGGTTCCAAATAGAAATAAGCCAACCAAAGAAAACATAGAAAAGATGTAGAATAGACTGGCAAAGCGTTCATAAAAATCAGCATCTATTGCCAGTAACACTACAATTGAGATGATGCTGACACCAACAAAAAATAATTGCTTTCCATGTAAACTACTGAAATTAAAAATGGCTGCATTATTTTCATTAAAAGTAGTAGAATAAATACTGAACCAGCCAAGAACAACTAAAGCGATATAAATAAAGATAACAAACCAATCAATCCGCTTCAGAATACTTTTACCAGACACGCTCGTTTATTTTGAAAGGTTCTCCACTGTACGGCTTGGCATATTCGTGTTCCAAGGTTTTTTCTAACATTCTTTTTTCCAGATCTTTTCTAGTAATTTCTCCTTTTAAGTATTTTTCAATCATTAATGAAGCGATATGACCTGCATATCTTGCTCCAAAATAGCCATTCTCTATATAAACTGCCATAACTATTTTAGGATTGTCCACAGGAGCAAACGCAACAAATACAGAATGATCTGTTAACTGTGTTCGTACACCATTAATTTTGGTAAAATTTTCGACTGTTCCTGTTTTTCCCGCCACTACAACTCCTGGAACTTGCACTCCCCGAGCCGTACCTTTAGTATACACATCCGCCATGCCCTGTACAATAGGTTCGAAATGTTCTTTGGCAATTGTAGTATATTTTCTTTGTGTAAACTCAGGATTATCAATGAGAGCATTATCTATTTTTTTTAAAATGTGAGGGGTGTAGTAGAATCCCCTGTTCGCTATGGCAGCAATCATGTTTGCCAATTGTATTGGGGTAGCTGCAACCTCACCTTGACCAATAGAGTTTGAAATAATATAGGATGAAGACCACCTATTGTCTCCATAAATTCTGTCATAAAACTCTTTGTTGGGCACTCTTCCCGGTCTTCCTGTTGGCAAATCATACCCTAAAAATTGACCAAGACCAAAACTTTTAGCATGTTTTTCCCACTCATCCATGCCTTCATCCATTGTAGGGAATTTTTCATAAATCTTCCTAAAAGTACCCGCAAAGTATGCATTACAAGATTTGAAGATTCCTGTATTGAGATCACGGATTCCTCCACCACAATGACAACCTCTTTTTTTATTGCCCACATAAAAACCATTGAAGCACTGAATCTTTGTCTCTGGAGTAATAGCACCTACTTGTAGGGCTATTAAGGCATTTAAAGTTTTAAATGGCGATCCGGGAGAGGGTTCTGCTAAAATAGATCTGTCCCAAGTCGGCTTAGAAATAGTATCATAGTAGAGTTTTGTGTAATTCTTAGATCGTTCTCTGCCTACTAATAAAGATGGATCATAGGTGGGTCCGGAGATGAGAGCCAAAATTTCTCCCGAACTTGGTTCCAATGCTACGATGCCCCCACGCTTTCCATGCATTAATTTTTCTCCATATTCTTGGAGAACTTTATCTAGTGTCAAGTGTATTCCGGTTCCTTGGTCCGGTAGGGTATCTAAAAGCCCATCTTTATAAGGTCCAATATCACGGTTAAATCGGTCTTTTTGAATATATTTTACACCTTTTTTTCCTCTTAAGACCTCCTCGTAAGACTTTTCGACTCCTGTTCTGCCGGTAAGCTCTCCTGCTACATAATAAGGATTTCTTTCCAAATCTTGTTCATTAACTTCGCTGATATAGCCCAAGACATTAGCGCCACTTTTGGTGTCATAATATCTTAAAGATCTTTTTTGGATATAGAAACCCTCAAAGCGTCTCATTTTTTCTTGTAATCTGGCATAGTCTTCTTTTGAGAGCTGAGAGACCAAAACAGATGGAAGACGTGGAGAATATATTTTGGCTTTGTTTAAATTTTTGATAAAACTCTCCTTGTCAATCCCAAGAAGTTTACAGAACTCTATTGTATCCAGAGGTTTTACCTCTCTTGGAATAACCATTACATCATAAGCTGTTTGGTTTGCAACCAATAATTCGCCATTTCTGTCGTAAATATAACCTCGCTCAGGATAGTCGTAAATTGTTTTTATGGCTGGATCTTCCTTGACCTGGTTTGGAGAAAAACTGAATATCTGGAGATAGGACAGCCTCCCAATAAAGGTTAATCCTATAATAAGTATAACAGAGGATAAGAGTAATTTTTTCATTCTTTTCGAATACTAAAAAGTGAACTAAACAACAAGCACAACACCAGGGTTGAAGCTCCGATTACTAAAACTTTCTTTAAAATTAATATCGAATTAGCAAAACTGAAAATTTCTAATGAAAAGAAAATTAAGTGGTGTACCACTATTAATAACGTCAAAAAAGTAATTTGTTGTGCCTTGGTAGCATTAGATAATTTAAAACTTTGAAACTCTAAATTAACACCAAAACAAAATCGCATTATAAAAGGTCTTAAGTAAGCAATAGTTACTGTTGAAGCGGCATGCAGCGCCATTGTGTCTGACAACAAGTCTATTATTAAACCTAATAAAAAGCTTATAAACATGAAAGACGGTCGGTTTTCTTTGTTGGGATACCAATAAAGAAACAGGATATACACCATGGGGTTTATAAATCCAAAGAAATTTAGATTATTAAATATCAAAACTTGCACAAGAATCAGTAAAACAAATCGAACAATATTTATGAAGTAGGTGTTATTTATCATTGTTAGTTTTTGCTTCTAATTGTTTTATTTCCGGCCTATTTAAATTGTTAATGACATACACATTTCTTATGTTAGCCATATTATTAAAGAGAGAAATATTCAAAATATAAGAACTTTTATCCTCATTTAAATCAAAATTTTGGATAGTACCTATGGGTATATTTTCTGGAAAGATACTAGACATACCTCCGGTAACTATGGTATCCCCAATCTGGAGCGGAACCAATCTTGGAATATCAATTAATTGTACAATAGAATAGGCCTTGGTGTCCCAAATCAAAGACCCGTTGTAATTTGTATTCTTAATCTTAGCGTTAATATTGGACTTGGTATTCAAAATACTTTGAACCGTTGAAAAGTTTTTAGAGGTATTTTCTATTATACCTAAGATACCATTGCTAGTAATAACACCCATATCCTGACGGATATTTTGTTTTTGTCCTTTATTTAGAGTGATGTAATTTTTTGGATTGGCATAACTATTTTTAATAATCTCCGCAGGAACAATAGTATAACTAATGCTTGCAGTATCTATTTCCATAGAATCAGTAAGTTTCTGATTTATTATAAGCTTTCTTAACCTTTTGTTCTCTTCTACTAGTCTATTATTTTCTTCCCTTAGATTAAAATAAGCCGAGATATTACTGGATGTTTGATGAATAGTTCCTGAAATCCAGTTTGCAGAGTTAAAGAAACGAGAATTATGATAGGAATGGGATTGAATTGTAAATGCAAAGGATATTGTAAACAACAAGATATAAAATAGAAAATTTTTATATCTTATTATAAAGTTAATAATCTGTTGCATTCACTTTTAAGTTAAGATGGAAACTAAATGAAATAGCCTTATGTCACCATAAAGTACCTGCTATAGTTTAAAATTAGATTACTTAATCAAGATGCTCTTGTAGCGCTCTAAATTTTTTAAGGCAATTCCTGTGCCTCTTACCACAGCTCTAAGTGGGTCTTCAGCAATATAAACAGGTAAATCTGTTTTTTGGGAAAGTCTTCTGTCTAAACCTCGTAGCATGGAGCCACCACCTGCCATATAGATCCCGGTATTGTAAATATCAGCTGCTAATTCCGGCGGGGTTTGCGACAAAGTTTCCATAACCGCATCTTCAACTCTAAGGATGGATTTATCTAACGCCTTTGCAATTTCTCTATATGAAATCTGAACTTGCTTTGGTTTTCCGGTTAACAAGTCTCTACCTTGAACAGACATGTCTTCAGGAGGTGATTGCAGGTCTTCTGTAGCCGAACCAATTTGTATTTTTATATTTTCCGCAGTACTTTCTCCGACATATAAATTATGCTGTGTTCGCATATAATAAATAATGTCATTTGTAAAAACGTCACCTGCAATTTTAACCGATTTATCACAGACAATCCCACCCAAAGCTATTACAGCGATTTCCGTAGTACCGCCACCAATATCAACAATCATGTTACCTTTCGGCTGCATAATATCCAGCCCTATACCAATTGCAGCAGCCATTGGTTCATGAATTAGGTACACTTCTTTTCCGTTAACTCTTTCGGCAGATTCCCTAACGGCACGCATTTCTACTTCCGTTATTCCTGAAGGAATACAAATTACCATCCGCAAGGCAGGTGGAAACCATTTTTTCTTTAATGCCGGAATATTTTTTATGAACATGTTGATCATCTTTTCAGATGCATCAAAATCTGCTATTACACCATCTTTAAGTGGGCGTATTGTTTTAATGTTTTCATGGGTTTTTCCCTGCATCATACTCGCTTCCTTCCCAACTGCAATGATTTTACCGCTAATCCTATCCCGGGCCACTATGGATGGACTATCAACAACTACTTTATCCATGTGTATAATTAACGTATTGGCCGTACCCAGGTCAATAGCTATTTCCTCGGTCAAAAAATCAAAAAAGCCCATAATTTAGTTTGGTTTCGGATTAAAAGTAAATTTTATCGACAAAAGTAGTAAAATTAATGCTTAAAATGACGTGTTCCTGTCATAACCATTGCAACCCCATTTTCATTACAATAATCTATACTTAACTGGTCTTTTATAGATCCTCCAGGTTGAATTACACTGCCAATACCACTTTTATGAGCAATTTCTACGCAGTCAGGAAAAGGAAAAAATGCATCGCTGGCCATTACGGCTCCATTAAGGTCAAAATTAAAGGTTTGTGCTTTTTGAATAGCTTGGTTTAAAGCATCTACTCTGGAGGTCTGTCCTGTTCCACTTGCCAATAATTGCTTGTTCTTTGCTAAAATAATTGTATTGCTTTTAGTATGCTTACAAAGTTTGGATGCAAAAAGCAAGTCATCCAATTCTATCGTTGAAGGTCGTTTTGTCGTGGCGAAGATTAAGTCGGTTAAGGCATCCGTTATATTGTCTTTATCTTGAACAAGAACCCCGTTAAGACAGGTTCTTACCAAACTCTTCGGAAGTTCTACCTCGTTTTGAATCAAAAGTATGCGATTCTTTTTAACCATTAAAATAGCAGTTGATTCTTCAGTATAGCTTGGAGCAATTACCACTTCACAAAACAAATCATGAATTTCTTCTGCAGTGGCTGAATCAATTTGTACATTACTAATTAAAATACCACCAAATGCGGAGACCGGATCAGCTGCTAAAGCTGCTAAATAAGCCTCTTTAACCGTTTCTCTAGTCGCCAGCCCACAGGCATTATTGTGCTTTAAGATAGCAAAAGTTGGTAATTCATTTTTGAACTCATTTATTAAATTTACCGCGGCATCTACATCTAGTAGATTGTTATAAGAAAGTTCTTTACCATGAAGCTTGGTAAACATGGCATCAAAATCACCAAAGAAATACCCTTTTTGATGGGGATTTTCTCCATAGCGTAAAACTTGACCTTTTTGTTCGCTAATCTTCAGGGCAGTTTCTGCTCTATTTTCATTAAAATATCTAAATATTGCGGTATCGTAATGTGATGTAATATTAAAAGCCTTTGTGGCAAAGCGTTTTCTGTCTTCTAAGGTAGTAGAACCATTTCTTGCCGTAATCATGGATAAAACCTCAGAGTAATCGTCCATGGATGAAACACAAAGTACATCTCTGTAATTTTTTGCTGCAGCACGAATTAATGAAATACCTCCAATATCAATTTTTTCTATAATATCTTGTTCAGTAGCGCCGCTGGCAACGGTTTTTTCGAAGGGATATAAATCTACTATAACAATGTCTAGTTGAGGTATACCGAATTCCTGTAACTGCGCCTGATCATTTTCATTGTCACTTCTGTTTAGGATACCACCAAAAACCTTTGGGTGAAGCGTTTTTACTCTGCCTCCTAAAATGGATGGATAACTAGTTAAATCTTCTACAGGAACTACATTAATTCCAAGTCCTTTGATATAGCTCTCTGTGCCTCCGGTAGAATAAATTGTAATGCCCAGTTCATTTAGTTTTTTCGCCAGGGGTTCCAGACCCTCTTTGGAGAATACAGAAATTAATGCAGTTGTTGCTTTTTTATCGGTAGTCATTTATACAGATGTGTGGTTAAGGATTTTAAGGTCACAAATGTAATTTTTTTGGGATTAATAAAAGGACAGGTTTATTAACAAAACCAGAAAAGTTTTAAAATTGCGCTGCTATTTTTTCATTAACAAATTCTAAAAAGCGTTCATCCTCTTCCGTAAAAGGGTTTAAGGTGTTGGAATCGATGTCTATCTGACCAATATTTTTCCCATTCACAAATAATGGTACTACTATTTCTGCTTTAACAGTCATGCTACAGGCAATGTAATTGTCTTGTGCCTTGACATCCGGTACAACAAAGTTTTGGTTGGAAACGGCAACTTGTCCACAAATTCCTTTACCGTAAGGAATTATGGTATGGTCCGTTGGAGCACCAGCATATGGACCTAATTTCAGTTCCTCCTTATTGCCATTTTTAAAATAGAAACCTACCCAATCATAATAAGCAACATGCTCCCTGAGTAAATTACATATTTCTTGCAACCGATCATCAATATTTTTCTCTTTTTGGTCTAATATCTGAGAAACCTTGCCCTCTAGTACTTTTAGCATTTTAAATTTTTGTAAAAATATTAAATTCTATAGAAAACAACTAGAGTCGTGTGTGGGTTAAATTTAAGCAACCCATAAATAGAGCATTGGATTATCTTATTAAATTTCATTAGTTTTTTAATTGCAAAATACATCCTTGTCTTAAAATTTAGTTATAAGTAGCTGTCAAACACAGGGTATTACTGCTTTTTTTGTAACTTTGCAGTTAAATGAAGAATGTCCTACATAGAGTTTTTTCTGTTTCCTTGGCTCTGTTGCTTCTGGCATCTACCACTTCATGGCGGGTAGAGAAGCATTTCTGTATGGGTCATTTGGTTGATATTGCACTTTTTTCTAATGCAAAGTCATGTGGTATGGACATGGAAAATGATCCTATCAGCGAACAAGAAGAATTCATGTCTTGTTGCTCACAGGAGGTTATTATTGTAGATGGGCAGGATAATCTAAAGCTTTCTTTTAACGATTTTAATTTTGATCAGCAGGTTTTCCTTGTTGCTATAACTAATTATTATTTTGATTTATTTGAAGAGCCTTCTCAACTTAAAATTCTTCTTAGCCATTACCCACCGCCTATTCTAACCAAGGATATTCATATACTTGACCAAGTGTTCCTAATTTGATTTTAGTGTTTTAATGTATACTAACCTATACTTGCTTTTGGGCAAAATGGGCTAGTTTTCTGATTCCACATTTGGAAATAGTACTACTAATGACACTAAAATTGAAAACACATGTTTACAAACACTAAAACCCTATGGTTAGGGTTTAAATTTATACTACTTGTTTCATTATTCGTTTCTGCCAGCACAAGTGCTCAGGGTCCTCCAATAACTACAGATGGTCCTTTAATGCTTGGAGGTGGTAGCATTACGGTAAGAACATTAACGGAGATTAGAAAATTGGACAGTGGAACGTTTACCTATGTTCCGCTAACAGTACAGTACTTGCCAACTTCTAATACCCAAATTGGTATTGCTTTACCTTATATTATGTATAACCCTATTCAGGGCGTATCAGGAAGCGGATTAGCCGATATACAGCTGATAGGGAAATATCA
>JBGTEN010000294.1:0-3513 GCA_041747755.1 Arenibacter sp.
CAATCCGAGGGGGTTGGACTTTTTAGCCCAATACCTGTGGCCTTAAGAGGAAACTGCATTAATCTGAATAATCCGGAGGGGTATGCCTATGGTTATTTTAGGTTGACTCAAGTGGTAAGGGAAAGCTATACTTTTGAATAGCACAAATTAATAACCTTCCGGAGAGCAGGGCAATGTCGAAACGAACGAAGAATAAAGGAATAGGAGAAGAGAAAGTTATAGAAATCTAATTAATCCAAAATGTTATGAAGCGAAAAAGGTATAGCTCAGTATAAGCAATGATAAGAGAAGAAATATGAATGCAGGTAAGGATTTCTTGAGTGGATCTTTTACCTTAATATGCATAAAAATAGCACCTATCATCAATAGGGCCATAAGGGCGGAGGCAGGAATGGCCAATAGTGTCACCCATATTGATACCAATAAGGAAATAGCACTTAAAACCTTGAGTGTCCCAATGAAATAAACCATGGTTTCCGAAAGTCCGTAGGTAGCAAATTCAGCTTTCATAGAAGATGCATCACCCCCACGGTATGGTGTTTTTTTACTGAATCTAAAAAACCATATATTGATAATACTAATGAATATAATTACTTTAGTTGCTACGATAATAAAATCCATATTGTTTGAATAATTTTACATAAATTTAAACAAAAATATTGAATTTGAGTATGTTTCCTCTCTATGTTCAAGAGTATATTTGGTCAACAAAATTGATGATTTTTTTTTCAGGAATTTCATTTCTGATTTTTGGTGTCAGCTGTTTGTTTTCTGATTTTATGATATTAGAGTTTAAGCGTTACCAGCTTCAAAATTTCCGTATTTTAGTGGGTTTTTTGCAACTTTTGGGCGCTTTTGGACTTTTTCTTGGTCTGTTTTTAAAGAACTGGGGTGTTTTAGCTAGTTTGGGATTAGCTGTATTAATGACGTTCGGATTTATAGTTCGGCTCAGGATAAAAGATAGTTTTTTATTAGCCTTTCCTTCTTTATTCTATGCTGTTTTGAACACCATATTATTCATCGTTCTAACCAAGTTTGAAAAATAGTAGGTTTAATAGCCTAAAAAAAATCGAACACGTTGTTCCCTTAAATTCGCAATATACATTAACAAAAAAATTAATTTGATAATTATTAAGTATGCCGAAGAATGTTTTGGGTACTGCTCTTGCTACATGTTGTCAGCAGCCAAAAACCGGATTTTACCGGGATGGTTTTTGTAGAACAGGGCCGCAGGATATCAGTAGACACACGGTTTGTGCAATTATGACCGCAGAGTTTTTGTCATATACGAAAACTCAAGGAAATGACCTGACAACACCTATTCCCTTTGACCAATTTCCCGGGTTGAAGCCTGGGGATAAATGGTGCCTCTGTGCATCTAGATGGAAACAGGCTGCCATGGCTGGTGTGGCACCACCTATTCTATTAGAAGCAACCCATGAAAAAACTTTGGAGATTGTAAACTTTGACCTCCTTTTGGATCATAAACGTTAGCTATGTTTTTTCATTTTGGATTAATACCTTTTATGTTGAAGCGACCGGCCATTTTGGTACTATATGATTCTTCCTATTACAAAAGGTGATTGATGTTCTATGTATAACTTAGTTTGGTTTCAACTAATGGTCTTGTGTTCAGGACAGTCAACACGAAGTTCAGTTTCGGCAAGTTGAGCTTGTAATAAATTGCAATAATGAACTCCATTTTCTGCTTTGTAATAAGAACACGTAAAACACATGCGCTGAACGGTGATTATTCCTGCTTTATTTAAGTCATAAATCATTCTAAGTAGCCCATTTAGCATACTAGTTTTTTGCTCTTCTGTCAATTTCTCAATTGGCTTTTCAATGGAAGATGCAAAAAATGATGCTTTATCCGCAATTTGTTTTCCCTTAGGTGTCAGTAATAAGATGTAACTTCTTGTATCCATCGGGTCAGTTTCTTTAATAACTAATTCCTTTAATAGCAAAACTCTAACGCTATCACTAATGGTTGCTTTGGTCATATTAAACTCATCTGCCAAATAACTCACCTTACACTTTTCTTGGGAGTGAAATAACAAAAATAGTAAAAGTTGAATCTGTATTGGACTCAGCGAATTATCTTTACTTTCATTCCATAGTAACACTCGGAACGCTTCAGAAATTCGTTCTAAGGCAACCACTATTTTGCCCTCAGTATTCTTGTTTAGATGATTTAAATTAAAAGAAGATTGCATTTAATTATAGTTTTTTATTTCATAAATTATATAACCATGCATGTTAATGGATTTCTTTCCCTTCAGGATTTTCTGCTTCCAGATGGCAAAAGGTACATTCATTAGCTCTTATGCCTTGTCTTTATTACCCTTTTAAGGAACAATATCTCACCATAGTCGTAAATAGTTTCGTTTCTCATAATCTCTTCGGATACTATAGCGTCCAAGTGCAGTATAGTTTCATCTTTTTTGGTTACATATATCCTAAACGAGACTACGTTCATAGAAATATTTATCTTAATTACAAGCCCTGTAAAGATAGGAATCCTAACTTTACAGGGCAAAAAAATTTAGCCTTTTACATCGGCCATGGATGCACCAAAATTGAGGTGAAGTACGTTTCCGCCAGGTGTTAGTAGAGCCGGAACAGATTTTACCCCTACCTTTTCAGCTTCTGCGATTCGGCTGCGGTTTTCACCAATGTGAACTAGTTCAACATTGTCCGCACCAATTAGATTCACGATGTCGTGCTCTGCGCTTACACATACAGGACACCCTGCATGATAGAAAATTGACTTTGCCATTTTTTAATTATTTAAGTTGATTAGCACTATTGCTGATGTAAATATAGTAAGGATTCCTAACTATTAAAATTATTTTTATTACTTTTTTGACTCTAGCCAAAGTTGGTAGCGATTAAACACAAGTATTATTAATCTTTCTGTATGGTGGTTGATAGCTTCATTTCCTGAGCATCTGGTGGCACAAGGTTAAGAAGAGAGCCTATTTCAACGTCCACCAAGCCTAAACAGATTGGTAAAAGAATACTATTTTAAACGAGATATTTTAAAGAAATCTATCTTTGCTCCATGCAATCCAAAATTCTTTTTATTACACCACCCTTTACCCAGCTCAATACCGCATATCCGGCATCGGCTTATTTAAAAGGTTTTTTGGAACAACACCATATTGATGTGCATCAATGTGATTTAAGCATAGAGCTTTTTACTTCCATTTTTACAGGGGATTTTCTTCGTGCTATCTTTAAAGAAGCAAAAGCCCTGAATAATAATTTCTATCCGGAAGTTCGTAAAATGAAAGCCCAGTACATTTCCCGCGTGGATGTGGTGATTTCATTTCTTCAAAAGCAGGATATCGATACAGCGCATAAAATTTTAGAACCTAATTTTTTACCGGCCGGACATCGATTGTCTAAAGTAAATACCGAAATTACTTGGGAAGCCGGAGAAACTGGGATTATTGATAAAGCCAAACATTTCGGCACCCTTTTTATTGAAGAAATAGGCGATTTTATTCA
>JBGTEN010000295.1:0-1889 GCA_041747755.1 Arenibacter sp.
TGCTCCAGCTCCGTAGGAGCCAATTTTAGAGTTTCTCAAAGAGCAAAATCAACAGCAGCCTTTATAAATAAACTTAAAATTGTTGAAGAAGAAATAGATGAAAGCATGTATTGGTTAGAAATATTTCTTGAAATTTTAGATGATCATCAAATGGAATTAAAAAAACTTCATAGTGAAGCAAATGAATTAATAGCTATTACAGGCGTGTCTATTCAAACAGCAAGAAAAAATACAAGCCATAAATCTTAAAACTCATTATTTCTAATTTCGTATTTCTAATTTCCAAATTAAACTCATGCGTATTATCCCAGCCATAGACATCATAGACGGTAAATGTGTAAGACTCTCCAAAGGGGATTACAATACCAAGAAAATTTATAATGAAAATCCGCTTGAAGTGGCCAAAGAATTTGAAGCCCACGGCATTCAGTATTTGCATTTGGTAGATTTGGACGGTGCGAAGTCAAAACACATTGTTAACCATAAAGTCCTCGAAAAAATCGCATCTGAAACCGGCTTGAAAATTGATTTTGGTGGGGGATTAAAAACGGATGAAGATTTGCGAGTAGCCTTTGAAAGTGGGGCAAATCAAATTACGGGGGGGAGTATTGCGGTGAAAGACAAAGAAGTGTTTATGGGGTGGATTGGTCGTTTCGGAGCAGAAAAAATTATTTTGGGTGCTGATGCGTTGGATGAAAAAGTAGCTGTTTCCGGATGGATAGAAGAGTCAAAAGAAGAGTTAATACCCTTTATAAAATCGTATCAGGAAAAAGGGATTCTTTATGTTATTTGTACCGATATCAGTAAAGACGGCATGTTGCAAGGACCTTCATTTGAGTTATACAGAAAGATTTTAGCTGAAACATGGAGGGAAGAGGATTCTAAAATCAATGGAATTCGCCTTATTGCAAGTGGTGGAATTTCTACTTTTGATGAACTGCCAAAGTTGGCAGAAATAGGTTGCGAAGGGGTTATTATTGGAAAAGCCATTTATGAAAATAAGATTAGCTTAAAACAATTGGAAAATTACATTGTTCATGCTTAAACCTGAATCTATTTTAATTACAGAAATAAAGGCAGCTGCTTTATACAGAATGGATGAGAGCAGTCGCATGATTGCTATCGCCTTAAAAGATATTTCGGATGTCGAGATTTGGGAGCGACCTAATGGCATTTCGAATAGTATTGGAAATCAGGTATTGCATTTATGCGGGAACATTACCCAATATGCTATTTCCTCCCTGGGCGAGACCGTGGATATCCGAGATCGGGATGCAGAATTTACCGCTCTAAATGGACTCACTAAAGGTGAATTGCTATCTAAATTAGCATCAACCGTCTCCAAAGCAAAAGAGGTTATTCAGGAATGTTCAACTGATAATTTAATAAAGTTGAGAAAGGTACAAGGCTTTGATTTAACCGGAATTGGAATCATCATGCATGTGGTAGAGCATTATTCGTATCATACGGGACAAATCGCCTTTTGGGTAAAACAATTAAAGAATAGACCTTTGGGGTTCTATGAGGGAATAGACCTTAATAATAAAAACGATTTATAGCTCAGCGAAAATTGAAAACCTAAAGTACAAAGTAAGTAGTACAAAGTATTGAGTATTTGCAGTTGCCGGTTTACAATTCTCAGTAAGAAAAACAACGAAAAACTTAAGGAAGAACCAAGAAACCTGAAACCTTTTAAACCAGAAATAAGAACACCAAAAAAAGGTCAAAACCATCAACCAGCAACGAGCAACGGACAACCAAAAGCGAACAACTATGTTAACAAAACGAATCATACCCTGCCTGGATATTAAAAATGGACGTACCGTAAAGGGAGTCAATTTTCTCGATTTGCGGGATGCCGGGGATCCTGTGGAGCTTGCGGAAATTTA
>JBGTEN010000296.1:0-4017 GCA_041747755.1 Arenibacter sp.
CCATTTTAACAATTGTGTTATCCTATTTGTTAAAATTCCTGAGGAGACCGGAAAATTAAATGTATATTTAAAGTGATTTGACTTTCGTCTGACAAAACCAAGTGTTAACAAAAAAGACGAAATCATGAAAACAACTCCAACTTTCAGTATTCACTTCTGGGCCAACTTTTCCAGAGTGAAAGATGGACAGACCTTGCTTTATGCAAGAATCACCGTAAATGGCAAACGAGCAACCCTAGGTTTAAAACAAAAAGTAGCCGTTGCCGATTGGGACATCCATAAGAACAGGATGCGGGGCACCAACCAACAGGCACGTTTAATAAACAGTTATCTGGACGAGGTGTACAGCTCACTTTTTAGCTGTTACCAAAGTTTAAAGCTTACCCATAAGGTCATTACTGCACAAACTATTAAGAGGAAGTACTTGGGAAATGCTGAGGATGCTAAAACATTGAGCGACATCATCAACTACCATACAGAAGATATGGCCGGTAAATTAAAATGGGGCACCCAAAAGAATTACTTTACGACCCAGAAGTATATTTCCGGTTTTCTTTTAAAGTACTACAAAAGAACAGATATCTACTTGCAAGAACTGGACTATGACTTTATCCTTAAATTTGAAAAGTTCCTAAGAGCACATGAACCCGTTGCACCCCAAAAACCAATGGGGAACAATACAGTTATGAAGCATATAGAGCGGTTGCGAAAATTGGTGCACCTTTCCTGCAAATTAGGTTGGATAAGCCAAGACCCCTTTATGAACTTTTCAGCCAAATACATAAAGAACGATAGGGAGTTTTTAAGCTTAAATGAACTCCAACAAATAGAGTCCCGTGATTTTGATATTTCAAGACTGGAATTGGTTAAAGATTTGTTTGTGTTCAGTTGTTATACCGGTTTAAGTTACATCGATGTGGTGCAACTTACCCAAGACAATTTGGGTCAGGGCATTGACGGGGAACTATGGGTATCTTACCGAAGAGAAAAGACTTCCAAACCGATACGGGTTCCCCTTTTGCCAAAAGCCTTGGAAATCCTTGATAAATATAAGGGCAATAAGCGGAGCGCTATCCATGGCACCTTATTTCCCAAAATATCCAACCAAAAACTAAATACCTATTTAAAGGAAATTGCGGATGTCTGTGGGATAAAGAAGAACCTGACCTTTCATATGGCAAGGCATACCTTTGCCACTACGGTAACCTTAAGCAATGGCATGCCCATTGAAACGGTCTCTAAATTGTTGGGACATTCCAAAATAGCCACTACCCAGATTTATGCAAAGGTCATAGAGCGCAAAGTAAGTGATGATATGCAACGACTTCGAATGCGATTTAGTACTATGTAGGTACATTTCTGAGATACAACTCAATCCTGAATCAGATATTTTCCTCAGGAATCTTGTGTGCCTTGCAATACCATAGGCGCTATGAATAGTTTTAGGCAAATTTATTTAGTTGCAAATAATATAGTACACTATATAGTTTACTAATTTTAATTATCTTTGCAAGTAAATAATTTAAATATGAACAATGACTTTATAAAGGAACTGGGTTACAAAGCCTTGGATAGTCGATTTAAAAGGATTAGTGATAGAATGTCGCACGATATAAGAAAACTGTATAAAGAATTGGATATTGATGTTGAACCTAATTGGTATCTGATCTTTATGCTTTTACAAAAAAAAGATGGGATTTCTATATCCATTATCGCTGAGCATTTGGGTTATGCACATCCTTCGGTCGTGGTAATTGTAAAAAAAATGGCAAAAAAAGGTTATCTGAAAACTGAGGAAGACGAGTCTGATAAAAGAAAGCAGATTATCTCATTAACCGATAAAGCGTATCAATTGTTGCCAAAACTTGAAATACTTTGGAATAGTTGTGAAAAAGCTATTCTTGAAATTTTAGGCGGCGATTTGGCCATACTAACTTATTTGGACGATATAGATCTAAAATTAGAAAAAACTTCTTTTCACTACAGGTTCAAACAAGAATACATGCAATCAAATCAATAATAAATTATGAAAAAAGCTATTTTCTTAATGCTACTGCTTCTCTCAAGCAGTAGTATATCTGCAACAGAAACAAAAATCATAGTAAGAGCAAAGGCCAAGGATGCTAAATTTATTGGCAGTTCACTTGGTGGTGCTTATGTTATCATTAGAAACACAACCAATAACAGAATATTGGCGGAGGGTAAAACAACCGGCAGTACTGGAAATACAGATTTGATAATGAAGGAACCACTAAAAAGAGGCAATCCCATATCTGATGAGCAAGCAGCCAAATTCTTGGCAACTATAGATATTGATGAACCAACATTCATTAATATTCAAGTGACTTCACCTTTTAACAACAAACAAGCACAAGTCGTTACGAACACAGAATTGTGGCTAATTCCCGGTAAGGACATTTTGGGAGATGGAATTGTTCTGGAAATTCCAGGATTTATCATAGATATATTAAAGCCTAGAACGCATCAGTATATTCAATTAAGTTCAATTAGAAATGAACTTTTTGAAATAAGGGCAAACATTGTAATGATGTGTGGCTGCACCATAAATAAGGGAGGGATTTGGAATTCTGACGAAATGGAAGTAAAAGGGATTCTTAAAAAAAATGGAGAGCATTTTAAAATCATTGATATGGCACTCACCGAAGTAAACCTATTTGAAGGGAGTGTAAATCTCAATTCAGCAGGGAATTATGAATTAATACTATATGCCTATAATCCAAAAAGTGGTAATACAGGATTGGATAAAGTTAGTTATGTAATTTATGAATAAGTCAGTACTACTAACAGTTTTTGTTGTTCTAAATAATTGTGGCTTTGTCAATTCGACTACAGAGCAATCTGAACAAAAACGAGTTGAACAAATTGTGAATGAAAAGGTTACCGAGTTTGTCAAAAAACCTGAATTTTCATCCCTTTCAGGAGCTATATATGTCGATGGGAAATCCTATCAGTTTCATTTTGGCCGATTAATTGATGGAAAACAGGCCAATAACGAAACAATTTATGAAATAGGTTCTGTAACCAAAACCTATACAGGCTTACTACTTTCCCAAGCAGTTTATGATAAAAAATTGGCCCTCAATGATGATATCCGAAACTATTTGGAGGGAGATTACCCAAACTTGGTTTTAGCTCCAAACACACCCATAACTATCCGTAATCTAATTACGCATACCTCAGGCCTTCCTTTAACAATGAACTGTAACGAGGGCGCACAAACGGTAAACGAACAAATAACTTGCTTTGAGACCTTTACGAAGGAAGATTTTTTTGAAGAATTGAACAAGATAAAACCAATCGAAAATTCAGGTAAAAATTATCACTACTCAGGTGTTGGTATCCAGTTGGTTGGCTATATTTTAGAACGAGTATATCGATTGTCATTCCAAGAGCTATTGGAAGATCATGTCTTTTCTCGTTTCAGTAAAAAAGAAATTTTATGGGATTTGAAGTATGAAGAAAATTCAAATATATCTATTGGTAAAGATAATAGTGGTGTTTCTATGCCATTGATAAATGGGTTTTATGAATATGCTGGTGGTTCTAAGGCATCAACTTCCTCAATGCTTAATTACATTCAAATGTATCTGGAAAGCGACGACCCTGTCGTTAAACAAGCCATCAACCTGCTAGCTGGGAACAACCAGTATGGAAGGGCTTTCGCATGGAACACATATAACTATGGAACTACCAAGAAGATGCTTTACCACAACGGAAGTACATTTGGACACACTTCATGGGTTGCGCTCTATCCCAATCAAAAGATGGGTATTTTTCTAGTAACAAATGTTGTAACGACCGATTCTCAAAGTAACCTGAATGACTTATCTAATGAAATTATTGATGAATTACTGACATTACTGTCCCATTAAAATCTAAAATAGTTCTTTGAAATATTTGAAATATAGTTAGTTACAGAGGTTTTTCGATTAAACGGATTTCAATTTTAACTTTTGCAATTCTTATACTGATTTGCAATGCATAAAGACAAATTCG
>JBGTEN010000297.1:0-31680 GCA_041747755.1 Arenibacter sp.
TGGTTTCCTGATAAGGAATTGTGCTGATGTACCCCGAAGCATCCAAAGCATTGGTACCGGCTTCAGCATCCGTTAAAGAAGCATGGTAACTTACCGTATGGGCAGCCGGGTTTTGTGCCCCCAGCACTGTTGCATTTTGAATACTTAGATCAAAAGTAGATAAGCCATCATTATTGTTGTCACAAACCTCCAAATCATTCGGAGCTGTGGCGGTAACCCCCGTGACCACTTCCAATAGAAAGCTTCCGGTCACAAAACACTCGGGAGAAGCTGTATTTTCAATTCTAAAAAACAGTTCTTGTAAGGCAGCCGTATTGGTGTAAGTAGTACTCAGAGGTGATGTACCCGAATGGGCATCCGCCAAAGTTTCAAAATAAGAAACAGAAAATAGCGCAGCGTTTTGTCCGCCTAATACTTCCACATTTTTATCTGTCAGGTTAAAAGTATGGAAGCCATCCAAGTCGGTATCACAGACTACCCAATCGGATACCGGCGATAGAACAGGGGCTTGTTTTACAATCAGATCAAAAGAGGTAAGGGCGTAGCAAGCGGAATTATTAGAATTTGTAATACGAGCATGAACAGTTTCGGTGGAAAGCGAATTGGTATACATCAAGGGCAAAGGATTGGTGCCATTTTCGGCATCCGTCAGCGTGGAATAATAGGCAACAGTGTTCTCAGCCGCAGATTGACCTCCGAGAATTTCAGTATTTTTGGTGGCCAAATCGAATTGATGATTCGGTAAAACACTACAAACTTCAAAATCGGTAATGGTATTGGCAATTGGGGTTGAGAAAATGGTAATGTCCTTCGATTCAGTTTTAGTTTCTGAGGCAGTGGTAACGGTAACATTTACAGTATACGTCCCGGGGGAGGCATACACATGTGAGGGTTGTTCAATACTGGAGGTATTACCATCCCCAAAATCCCACTCTATATGGGAGATGGTACCACTTGCATTCACTGAAAATTCCGTGTCGTCACCGAAGCAAAAATTAGCTGCATTAAAGGAAATTAAAAAATAGGATTGTATGAAAGGGGGTAGTCCTATAAGTCCTAATCTACCTTGCAAATCAACAGCATTGATTTCATAATTGCAGGCCAATCCTTGGGCATTTGGATTGTGGATAACATCCAAATAAGGACGGTATTCCTGATTAACATATATTTTTCCATCAATGGCTAATTGAAGTGCCCAAACTCTATAAGTGCTAACATTAAAAAGCACCACCTCTGAGGCGGCAACATTGGCGGCCTCAGTATCAAATTGCATTAAGGCATATTGATTGGTAAGATATACCATCCGACTATTTGGCGAAAACTCTACACCGTAAAATTGTGCCGGCTCATGTTTTATAGGTATTGCGTTACTGACAACTCCCGTAAGTGAATTAAATGAAAGTAAATCTGTACCAATTTGGTAATGTGCAGCAACTAATTTAGTTCCATCTGGCGAAGCTTTTAAATAACCGAGATGATTGGAACTAGTTAGTGTAGCATTGGTTAAAAATAGGCCTACATTGGAAATTATTGGAGTAGTCACGACACCGGTTGGGGTAACCAGAAAGGAAAGAAAGGCGTCATTTGCTTTGCCATGGGTAATGACCCAGATATCCTGATTATTGGCATGCTTTACCGCAGTAATCTTTTCAGCAGTTGGGGTGAATAGTTGTATATTTTTAAGAGCAGTAATATCCCCTAGTCCTCCATTGAGGGTCATATCCAGTTCCGAGTAGTTCAATCCACGAGATCCGATATCATGGTCCACGGTAAAAATATAATAGCGATCCGGCACATTGGGTCGGGGAACTATAATGGCAGATTGTGTACTAGAAGAATGGCCATAAAGACCAGTGCCATTCGGCATTACCTGATGTGTTCTGTCCCACACCCTAACACCATCTGTATAAAACAGTAAGTTACCATCGCTATCGGAAATAGAAGCACAACCTTCAACGGTATTAAGTTCGCCATTGGTTAGTGCTACCGGTGTCCCGGAGTTAAAGTCCAGCCCAGCGTTTTGTCCAAAATACCAAATGGCAGCTTCTTTTTGGCCAAAGGCGAAAGGGATGTATAAAATGCACAGTAAAATAAAAAGGAAATGCTTCAAGCGGTTGGTTTAGGTTAAGTATTGGGGTTAAAACTAATTAAAAATAGCAAATAGGTACGAAATACACTACAAAACACCTTGTTTTTAGATAAAATGCACTAATGTTGAAATAGCGGTAATTTAATTCGTTGAGTATAACTTAAATGGAAAGGGTCTCCCTGATCAATGGGCTGACCAAGGAGGAACAGCAGACCATCTTTTCCATTCTCGATGCCTTTGTAGCTAAACGTAAACTTAAAAGTACCTTGAAGACAGTGCTTCAGGATATGGAGTAAACAAAAAAACCACAGCTCTCGCCGTGGTTCTTATCTTCATTTTTATTTACTTCTTACTATGTACGGTACCAGTTAAAAACTGGCACTAGGAATAAAGACCATATCCTTTACATGGTGGATGCGCTTATCAAAAACGTTAAGCTAAAGTCAATCGCATAAAAAACCGCCTCGATGGGCGGTTTTCCCTACTCTTAAAAAGCGTCTATTTTATTTTAAAATTACTATGCAAGTTATAATCTCTGGAGACTTCCATCATTAGCTTTAAGTCTTCACTAAAAATAATGATTTCCCATTGAGAGCTTGCCATAAAATCTTCCCAGTCTTCTATGAAAATATTAATCGGAACTAGTACGGCAGGTTCTTTGTAGCCATACAGAAGAATTAAATTCTCTTTTTGGGATAAGATAGAATTTCTAAATGCAGATTTGTTTTCCTCTTCTTCACCTTCTCCGTCTAAAAAGAACCTGTGATAACCTATTAATTTAGACCAATTTATCTGCGTATTCTCCCTATCGGTCGAAGTATGATTAATCAAAGGAATATTCAGCTTCTTGGTCAAACTTTCAAAATAGGCATCTGAGTCATCAGCAATAATTTCGATATTGCTAATCACTTCTACTAATTTCCAATTTTTTATATCCTCTCTTTTCATTATCTAAAAGTGCCGTTTTTAATTATTTGGTCAATTTGTTCTTGTCCAGCGTTTAATATGATAGCTCCTTTCTCTTTCCCGTTCCACCAGTTTATATGACCTCCTTTGTCTTTATCATAGTCGACTCTCCACCCTTTTTTGCCATCTGCTGATTTGTACCCAGTAGTGACACCTTTTTGACTGCCTAACTTCCCTACATGTTCAACAGCATCATCTCCTAGTCCTCCTATTACATCGTTTGCAACTTTGATGCCATCATCAAGAGTACCGCTCTTAAGTACTGAAATAATTTCTTTTCCACCATCAAGCTTACCTGTTATATTGATTAAGTCCGCTATCTCATCACTGTATTTAGTGTACTTTAAAGCTTTAAAACTATCCCCATATAGTGGAATAACACCAGCTGCCGTCAATGCCGCATTGCCATATTCCCCTTCCGCCGCATACCATATTGCGTGTCCTGTATCAGTTATAGGTGTAGGGTCTGCCGTTCCCACTGCATCAAGCACAATATGGCCAACTTCTTTAGTTGCTGCACCCCTAGCGACCATGTTACCGCCAGTTGAAAGTTGAGTGGCCCTGCTCTGTGCGCTTCTCCTTCGCATTCCATTTTCGGTCGACTCTACCCCTCCGGTAATAGCGTTCCAAATATTCGCAAAACCTTGCCGTATCAAGTCCATACCGATGGTCTCTTCGCCCTCCAAGCCTTCCAATTCGACTTTCCAAACAGGATTGTTGGAAGCGAACTGATAGGGACTGATGTAGTGGTATTCCTCGGTTATAGGGTCAACACCGAAGAACCTTCCTATTTCAGGCATATAATTTCTATGTCTGAACGTGAGCCAGTTAAGACCAAGTTCTCTGTTCATTTCCTGACCTAGATAGGTCTGGTAATTGCTTTCCGTACCGTTGATGTTTCCATTATAGCCCTTGTGTTCGAGACCGAAGGGATACGTATTCCGTTCCTGGAGTATTTCCGTGGCAGGTTCTATCGAACCATTGCCGTTGAAGTCGCTGTAAGTCAAACGCGCAGTTCCAAGGTGATCAAGGTAGGAATACACATAATCATATCCGCCGTTTCCATCGACTTCAACGTAACCTTGTGCATGGCTAAATTGTTTGAGATTACCGTTCTCATAGATGAAGTTGCCTACTTATTCCTTTACTCAGATTTTTTCTCGGGAACTTACTTTTCTCGGCCTTTCAGTATTTTAAAGAACGTTTTGCATTATCGTAAAGTTAACGATTTCTGTTTTATTTATTACTGGTTTTCCGACGTTTTGTCCTTTTCCTTTATTGCATTTATTATTTTGGATATCGGGAAGATTTGGGCCAATGCTATTAAGGCTTTGTTCACTTCTCTCATTTTTTTTACGGGCATTATCCAGTAAACCACTAGAACCAGTAAAAAGGTCGTGCAGATTATCAATAGACTTTCACTCATGATTTTATATTTTATCTTTAAAAGGGTTCACTATCATATTCTTTGGTATCCTCTTTTTTCATCAAGGGTTTTTCAAGCTATATTTTTTGTTTTTCATTTAAAAGGACAGCTCCTATTTAAGCTTTCTCATGGGGCATGTTCATTGGGTTAATACAAAAAAAGAACATCGGCTCGACCTAGTCTGTAACATCAAATTTGTAGATCATTAGTTGCGTAAGAGCTTTGGGTTAAGAAGTCCGCGCAGGGCAAGTCCATATTATTGCCCAAAAGCAACAAGCCCTTGTACTCGCCCTGCTCCCTTGCAGCCGCACAATGCTTTAGCCCCAATGTTCCCTACAACACTTTTAAGTGGTTTAGGATTGATCTTCGGCAAGCTCAGTACAGGTTTTTCAGGGGTAAGAAAGAGTTGTAAAACGGGAACGGGCAAAAGCATTTTTCCCAAGCTATGTTTACATAATTGGGCATTATGGGTGCATTCCCTTGATTCCTGCCGCATAATACAACTATGTAAAATAGCCGACCATGGCCAATGCTCGGTTCGGAACTCGGTTGGATGTCTTGGGTTTTAATTGTATAAGATTGCGGGTACTAACGCCCTGCGGTTGTTTCATTTTAAAAGCCGATGCAACCCATCCGCATCGCCAACCTCTGTTACATCATCTTTTAAAACGTTCCATTACACCCAATTTTATTTTAGGTTTTTGTCTTGGTCGAGGAGCTGGATTATCTTTGTAAGTCATTTAAAATCATAACCATGAACATCTACATTGACATTCAAAAAACGAGAAGTACTGATTGGAAGAACTCACCTTGCTATGGCGGAACCTATATGCATTTTGATTCCCTTCCTAAAAAAGGGGATATTATAAAGCATCTTTATATTGTTCCTCATTTTGCCAAGAACAATCCAGATTTGGAGAACGTTCCCAAAGGGAGCTTTGAAGTATTATGTGAACCATTTGCGATTAATTCCAACAATCCTTTTGGCTGCGCCCATAAAATTATGGTTTGCAGTACCGAGCTGTAAACGTTTTTAAGAACTGCTAACTGCGCCTAGATTGGGTGTAAAGGAGTTTACAAGTTTTAAAAATGATAGGTGTAGTGCCGGTTGAATGTCCCGCAAGAGTGGGCCATAAAAAAAGGCCGCCTTTCAGCGACCTTTTAAAAACCTGTGTGAAGGTTAGCCCTTTGGAGGGAAAGGGTCCTTACCACCGTAAGTCCGTTCCTCTTGGAACTTACCATCCATTTTGTGGATGATTACCTGAGAGCTTGGCTTGTTTTTAGCAATCTCTATGGTTCTGCTCATTGCTTCTTGCTTCGTGTTGCTAACGACCGAAGCCCGTTCTGCGCCCTGTGCTTTACCTTGCCAGCTACCATCCGGTTTTTGGGTTACATGATACTTTTTTCTTGTGCTCATGCTTTTCAATTTTTATTGGCCCCATACCATAAGAGAGGGACCGATCCCCCCGAGGATTTTAACTTTTATTATCGGATGGCAGTTTGTATATTTGGTGCGCTAACAACCACAAAGTGCCTCCGGATCAGGTCAGTTAAAACCCTCTTTAATTGCCTGATTTTTCTTTTTAAGGACTTCTACAAATTTACGAAGATTTCAAGTACGCTAATTTTGGAGTTATTGACAGTTTTCAACATGAAGGGTGTTGATTACCAATGATTTTTTGTGGATAAGTGCTATCTTGGAATCGTTGGTACTACAAAGTTACTGCACCTATGTGGTTCCTACAAAAACATTAAATTTTTTTAAATCTAAACCCTGATTTAATCAATGTCTATGGGGTGTACGGCTGTAATTGGGATTATTGTTTCTTGTAGCCTATTTGTTTCCGTGGGGTGTCTTTCTTTTCGATAAGCTCGTCCAGATAGTTAAAGACCAGTTCAATGTTCTTGCTTTGGTTGGAGAGCTTCTTTTTTATTTCCTCGATTTCCAGTTTCAAGTGTAAGTTGTCCGTCAACATTTCACGTAGCTTGGTAAATATGCGCATGATCTGGATGTTGACGGCAATGGCCTTTTTACTGTTCAATACGCTGGACAACATCAGTACACCGTGTTCGGTAAAAGCATATGGCGGTTTTCTTCTTCCTCCCCAATTTGGGGGAGTGTTTTGTGACTTCAAGGCTTCCCATTCGGTTTCGGTCAACTGGAACATAAAATCATCTGGGAACCTATCTTGGTTTCTTTTTACCTGTTGGTTCAACACCCTTGTTTCCACTTCGTAGAGTTCCGCCAAATCGCTATCCAACATTACTTTCAGATCCCTGATGTAATAGATCTTGCTGATGACTACTTCTTCCGGTATGGTCAATTTATCGCTCATGTTCTGTCGTTTTTCAAATATAACAACTTGATATCACAATTTGTGATGTCAAGCTATGCCTATTGTTCCTTACTGCTTTTGTTGTATATTTGAGTTATGGATTTTTTGGCAGTCATCGGTATCGTCTCCTCCCTTTTGGGGATTTACTCGTTCCTCAAGAACGATGCTTCCCTGTTTAATAAAATCCGTTCTTTCATATCGTACTATTCCTTTTTATCCCTTACAAAAGATATCCTTATTACAATTTTTCGTGACCGCTACACTAATTCAGTGGATATAAAAAAAAATCTAATTTCAGGCGCCTTTACTATTTAGTACAATTTTACTTCTATTATGTTTGTGCTTTACTTATACTAAATACCATTAACTACTATTTTAATACCAATTCCCATTTATGCCGTTAGCTGATGGGGTGGAAGTTCTCGACTACTTTTTTCAGGTTTTCAAGGTCGTCCTGTTTATAGGATTCGGTCGAACTGATATGCCGATGTCCGGCCAGTTCCTGGACTTCTCTGATGTTGTACTGCTTCAACCAGTTTACGATCACGCTTGACCTGATATTATTGTTGTTGGTCACTTTTCTATTGTAGTTTTTCAGCTTCTTGAGGATGGGCAGCAACAGTACGTTAAATTGTTCTGTCTTCAACGGGAACAACCTATGGTCATAAACGCCGATATGCTTTTGTATGATGGGTAATGTTTCCTCGATGTACTCTTTCATGGATATGATCTGCCAAGGTTTCAGCGGTATCTTCCTGGCCGCGTTCCTTCGGGTACTGGCAATATAGATCGCCCCCCTTGACAGGTTTACGTCTTCTACCTTGAGCCGCAGAAAATTGTTGCTGACCAAGCCTTGATAGACCAACAGCCCTACGATCACTTTGTTCCTTTTGCCCGTGGCCCTAAAATAAAAACTGGTCTTTTTGTGGTCGTCGGTCTCATAGGAGTAATAAAGATCTTCGAGTTCGTCTGCGTCCAACAGGTTTTGCAGTACTTTTTTTGTCCCGCCCCTGACCATCAGTCCCTCCGCAATATTTTCGGCCAGATACCCTTTCTCTACCAGATGGTTAAAGTAATGCCGTACGGCGGTCAAATGGACGTTGATGGTATTGCTCTGGTGGTTGGGCTTTAGTACCGCAATATAGTTCATCAGTTCTTTGTAGCTGATAGTGTCCATTTCGGTGGATTGCGATATGCACCAATGTTGTAATTTTTCAACGTATTGGCTGTAGGATTTTATGGTTCTCGGGCTGTGCCGAAGTCGCTGTAAATAGCTATGGTAATCCTTCAGCGGTGAGCCTGCGCAGGCAATTATTTTTTTGCTCATAACGTTTTGATTAAATGAGTGTAAATCTGTGTGGCCTTTAATGAACTATGTCCCAAAAATTGTTGGATGTCCTCCAGTTTTACTTTCTGTTGTAAAAGATGGGTCGCAATGGAATGGCGCAGGCAATGTGGGGTAATATGTTTTTGTTTGAGTTCCTGGCAATCAGAGAGCGATAGAATGAACTCCAGCCTTCTGGCCATGTCCTGTCCTTGTAAGCGGTTACCGTAACGATTGATAAAAAAAGCTTCGTTGTTTCCGGTTAGGTAAAGTGGCCGTGCCTCGTACCGGTAATCCTCCAATATCCTAAGATTGTATTTGTTCAATGGTACATAGCGTTGTTTAAAGTTCTTCGCCTTTTTAACGAACAGGAGCGACCTGTCGAACAGGACATCGCCGATGTCAAGATTCGTTACTTCGCTACGGCGTAGCCCACAACTATATAGGCAGACCAAAAGTGCTTTGTCCCGTAATCTGGTCCGTAAAAATTGGCTGCTGTGGTCCGTTATTTCAAAGAGCTCCTTTATCTCCGTTTGGGTCAGCACTTCCTTTATTTCCGGATCCTTTTCCTCGAACCGCAGGTGTATCTTAAAGGTTTTCGCCCCGTGCTTTTTAAGGTATTCCCTGAACTTTTTGAGCGCACCCTGATGCTTGTTCAAATAGGCTTTGCTGAGTCCACCGCTTTTATGCTCATGGCAACGTTCGTTGAGATATTTGTAATAGTCGTTGACGTTTTTCAGACCGATGTTTTCAATGGTATTGATGTTGTGCCGTTCCAACCAGTAAAAGAACTCCTGCAAAAAAATGGGCATGTAATAGACCGTACTTTGGCTATACCCCAAGATGTCCAGCCATTCCTTGAAGTTTAGCAATAATGCTTTATAGCTTTGGTTTTTTAGTTTCAACTTTTTCATAGGGTCGGTCGTGTTTTTTGGATGTTGTGGCGCATTGTTATAACCCGCTGACTTTCTGCTTTATGGCTTCGCCATTTTGTGGGTGGCGACTTGGTGGCGATGTGGCGGCATCGAGTCGATGCAGACAAGTGTTCAATGCATCATCTATTTGCTGTTTTAGATTGGTGTACTCATCCACGTCCACGACTTCAAAACAATAGCTCTTGCTTTGGGCTTTCCCTTTCCCTGCGGTAGGCGGGTTGACCCTACGGATATAGTTTTCTTCCAATAGTTGTTTGTTGTACCGTCTTAAGGTCGTTTCCTTTATGCGCAGGTTTCTACGGATTTCGGCATTCGTAAATCTGGTCTGCTTGTTTTCCTTTAAATATGCCTTAAGGCATTCTAAGTGGTTTCTTGTTGCCCCCGTGATCGTATCGCTTTTTCTAAGTAGTACTTCTGCAATCAGTTCGTTGGCTTCCATGATATCCTCGATGGTGGTCTCGATGTATTCCTCCCCGGTATTTTTATCATGTTGCCTGTGGCGCTGCCACTGTTTGTAAAATGTAATGGCTTCTATGAACTGTAGATAATGACTGTTGGTTCTTCTGGGTTTAAATACAGATTCGGGCAGTTCCAGGTGCATTGCGTAAGGATTGATTATTTTGACCGGCTTTAGTACCCGTTGCACATTTCTTAATAACTCTGCAGATTCTATTTGCTCCTGTTCATTTAATTGTCCCGCCGACACGGCGCGCTGGTAGTTCATGATCCGTTTGTCCTGTTCTACGGATTCATCGATGTAGAGCAAAAAACTTCTGTTGCTGTTGTCCTCATAAATCGATTCTTGGGTAGTGCATCCCGCAACACTTACAGGACCTTCGACCGTTAGGTGTATGGTTTTGGTAGTTCCTTTAACATCTTTATGGACGACCGTTTTTGTGATGCGCTTTTTCGATTGCAGCTCACGTAAGGGATAGAGTACGCTTTCCGCCCCGTCCAAGTCCTCGATCAGAATCAATTTGTGTTGTAGTTCGGTACGGTTGAAGTAATAAAAGGCGTTGGCACTTAATACCGTGATCTCTATTTTATCCTCTTCGGGTATGAGTTCGGACACTTTTGATTGCAGGTGGGTCTTGCCGACCCCGGAACTTCCAAGACTGATACAATGTAAAGGGTTTGCCGTTAAACGGCTTGTAAAAATTAAATACATTAACAGTCGATTATAGACTTCTCCGATAACACCGCTTTTGCCGATAAGTTCGTTGGTCAACTGTAAAAGGTTCTTTTTCTTTAGGAAGGTTTCGGCCTCCTTGATTTCCCGTGCGGATAGTTCTTTGTAAATGGGTGCAGCGACTTGCTGCTCCAACAATAAGAATCGATGGCTTTCAAGTTCCTTGGTCAAGGCCTGCAAGGTCTGCCTTGTTACGCTCGTACCGATTTCCAACCGTTCGGCTATGGTTCTTGTAAATTTTTCGACCTGGTTGTCATTGTACAGATCAAGTGAGTGCCTTACCACGGTATGCTGTTCCGGTTTTTGTATCGATAGCGTAATTCGTAAGCTATCGAGTTTGTTGGTTTTCAATCCACCGAGGATGTGGATCTCAAAATATTGGGTGGTGTATCGGTAGTTATTGGGGTTGCTGGTGTTCAGAAGGTACATAATTATTATTTGACTAATTGGGCAACGGTTCAAAAATATATATATTTGCTTAATATATCAAATTAATATTTATAAAATCACACCATGTTGATTGATAAAGCCTTAAAACGTACTTTTATTGCTGTATTGGGCAATAGTATGGATATCAGTAAGAACATTAAAAGGGTCAGGGAGGCCAAAGGCCTCTCTCAGAAAGAGGTCATTTCGGCCATTGGCATGGGCCCTGCGCAGTATTCCCGTATCGAGAACGGCAAGACCGACCCTTCGGTAGGTACTCTTGTCAAGATCGCCAAGGCACTGGGGGTCTCGATGGCGGAGCTTTTTTTGGAGAAGGACGTGCCGGGGGATTTCAGCTCGGTGGATACCACCCTGATGGAAAGGGTCTCCCTGATAGATGGGCTGACCAAGGAGGAACAGCAGACCATCTTCTCCATTCTCGATGCCTTTGTAGCTAAACGTAAACTTAAAAGTACCTTGAAGACAGTGCTTCAGGATATGGAGTAAAAAAATTATTGCACAATGATGATTACTTCTGGTCAATTTATTGTAGCCTTCATTGTTATTATCGGCATATTCCTTATTTCTTTTTTAGTCACTAGGTATACCAAATATGGCGGGGGGAGTAATTATGGGGCAGATAAAGACGGAGGCGAACACTCGCCTAATAATTGGGATGGCAGTAATATTGACATGGATTTGTAGTCTCTATTGTAACACATCTGCTTATTCCAATGTATCTTTTACGTAGAACTTCTTTTCGAAAAAAAGCTTCTTTGCACTATCAATAACATCCACTAAAGATGTATCATTTTTATTAATCTTTAAAGTCTTTCCTTTTTCTAAGATATAGCCATTTAGCGTATGCTTCCCTTTTGTTTGAGGAATCAACCAAAATTCGGCCTCTTTTGCATTCTTCCCATAGGTAGAATCTATTTTTGTTTTATTGCCTTGTTCATCTTGACTCCAAAAATAAACCATGTAAAAATCGGATTTTTTTGATATTAGAGGTTCTAAATCAATTTTTCCAAGGGTAAGGTTTCTCAGGGGAAGAGTATCTTTTAAACTAATTGTAAAATAATTACTGCTATCACTTAAGATGGTACCGTTCTTTGTGTAGTATATGGTTTGATTTGGATACTGTTTATTTTTGATGTTCTCGTCTTTAGACAAATCTAAATATTCTACCTTCCGCTGTAATTTTCCTACACTGTCGTAAAAACTCCACCATCCTTTTAAAATAGTATCTATTACCTCTCCATTTGACATGATAGCTCCGTTTTCATAATACTTTTCATAAAATGTCTTGCCCTCATGACCGTATATCTTCACGGAAAGTTTTCCATCTTTATAAAATCCTCTTGTAGTATCCATTAATTTACCATTTCGGTAATATTCAATAGTTTTAAGCTCCCCAGATTTATAATATTCCCGTAATTCTCCGTTTTTTAAACCTTGGTCGTTATATTGTACCTTGGATAAAAGTTGACCTTCCTCATAATAGAATTTTTTTTCGTTCTTGCTAATGCAATTAATAAATAGAACAACACCGATTATCAATAAGGATTTTCTCATAATACCGCTTTCCATTTTGGGCTTTAGTTATTGTATATTTGTTTTAATGAATCCAATTTTCTAGATGTTATCTCCTCCATTTTTCTTTCGGCATTTTGGATTGCCTTGGCAGAAGCCTTATTGACACTATCAATTTGCGATGTTGCGACTTTGACCACTACATCTATTGTGCCTCCTGAAGCAGTAACCTTTGTAGGGCTGTTGATAGTGGTAGCGATGTTTGTTTCTCTTGTTGCAGTCATAGTTGCGGCATCAGGTTCATCTTTGTTTGCTGAAATCTCATTCATTGTCGATTCTGCTGCTTTAGCTCCTTTCTTAAATCCAGATCCTATATCTTTTCCTAACTTCATACCATCGGTAACACTCTTATATTTGTTACCGGTTTTCTGTGAGCCAATAGCACTAGTGGCATCTATAATCGCATCTCCATTTACAAATTCATCAACAGTACCATCAGTTGAATCACCTTCACCATTACCTTTTTTGCTATAAAAGTCCGTACCCCCATCGTCAGATGTCCTTTTTGGGTCTCCTTCAACATCTATTGGTCCTCCAAGAGCTTCTTTCAGGTCATTAAGAGCATGTTTAATATTGTTGCCCATACTCTTCACAGTTTCCGTGAATTCCATTTTAAACACTTCCCATTTGGAAGAACAATCCACACCAGGAGGACAAGGTGCCATCCCATCATAATCGATAAAGAATATCGGATTGTCAAACGCATAGTTATAAGGCGAGTGCCTTCTCATCTGCTCCGCCAACGGGTCAAGGTTCATCCACCTTCCCAGTGCCGGGTCATAGTTTCTGGCCGTTACGTCATACCAGGCAAGGTCGAGCTCGTCCTGATATTCCTTGCCGCCGAACATGTACTTTTTGGCTACCGAGTTCCCATAGGGAGAAACGTTGCCGTTATACCCTTTATGGGACAATCCGAATGGATAGTAGTTGGATTCCTTTACGATTTCGTTTGCAGGGTCTATCGTTCCGTTCCCATCCGCATCCGTATAGCTCAACCTTGTGTTGCCAAGGTGGTCCTTATATTCGTAGACGTAATCGAAGCCAGCTGAGTAGTCCTCCACATCCTTGGGCATGGTGTACCCTTCCGGTTGTCTGAAGAACTGTAAAACGCTGTTCTCATAGATGAAGTTGCCTGTATAATCAGTTGTTGTCACAGAATTTTCCAAGTTGTTGGTTGTGATTTTTCTCATTTTGGTTCCGGTTGCATCGTAAATATAAGAAATTGTACCATTATTCCCACCTCCGTTGATGGAAATTTGCACGGGAAGGTTTAAGTGGTTGTATAGAATACCTGAAGTCACAGGCCCTCCAATGTACTTATTTAAGTCCATTACCATATTTCCATTATCATCATATCTATATTCGGTTTCCAGTTCGGCACCGTCCTTAAATCCTTGTGCGGCACTTGCAGCAACATCATCATCAACAGCTTTAAGTTGATTTCCGTTATAGGTATAGGTAAGGTCGTCCATCAGTCCAAAGGTCGTCGCACCTAAATTGGTATGCCCCTGTCTCTCCAAAGAAAGAATATTCCCGTTTTTGTCATAAGTAATGGGATCTGTTAGATTTCCCGAAACATCATGCCCCCCAAGATTGTAATGGCCCGTATTGTCCAATGCCCCTGTAATTCTGTTTAGCGCATCGTAGGTATACCTAGAGTAAAAAAATCAACATCGGTTGCGTTTTTGCCCGATGGGGGCATCAAAAAAATGTTTTTCAGTAAGTTTAAGAACGTTTTCTTAACTAAGATAAATATAACGTTTTTCAACTCTTTTTATTGCTATTTTTCCTACGTTTCCAACCCTTCTTAATAGCCTTCATTATTTTGGTAATAGGGAGGACTTGCGATAACGATATTATCTCCTTGTTCACTGCCTGCATTTTCTTTATGGGCATTATCCAGTAGGCCACCAGTACCAGTAAAAAGGTCGAACAGATTATAATTAGATTTTCACTCATGACTTTATGTTTATACTATATATCATATTTTAACATTCACTCCTTCAAGCAAGGTATTTATTGGATTCATTTTAAAAAAGGACAGGTGTCTACCGTGGTCGTTTTACTACACATGGCATGGCATCTTGGCGTACTACGGCGAACATAATATTTGCTTTCGATTCTACGTGTAACATGAACAATGGTAAATCCGTAGTTACACTAAAAACATTTGGGCCTATTAAGTCCTCGCACTTCATAGTATTAGTTTTGGTAAAATCTGGGGCGGCCAGATCTTGGGATGTGGAAGGAAGCCCGCGGATAGTTCCCGACGGTAGCGTTTTAAAAAAGAACGATTTTGCTGTTGGCGGTGCGTGGGGAATCGATCTTTTTTAAAATGATAGGCAAGCGACGATTGAGCGTCCCGCAAGAGTGAGTTTTTTTGTTACTGGTTCGGGAGTTTTCTTTGGGTTCGAGGCCAGCGGTGGAAGAGCGGCTATTTTGCATAATAGCAGTTATGGCTTACGGCTTTGGCGGTGCGCCGGCCTTGTGCGGCCGCTACCATAACTTCTATTATGTAACATAGCTTGGGGCAGTTTTTTATGCACGGCTTTTTGCGGGGGCGGCTCTTTGTAGTTGCGAGGCACGAGCAAGCTGCAATGTGCCGCTTTTGGCGTTGGCGCATAAAAACTGCATGTGCGGTGGAGAGCGGAAGGGCAAAAAAGACCGTGCAAGCCGTGAAGTATGAACGGCGGGGATTTTTTGCCCTGGGGAGTTCTTAGCTTAAAGGGTGGTACTGGTTTATGACCTGTTGCAGTTGTTGCAGATCTTGCTGTACATATTTTTCGGTGGTGCTTATCCTTCTATGCCCTGCCATTATCTGTACTTTTCTAAGGTTGTGTTTTGAGAGCCAATTCACAATAACACTTGCACGTATCTGATGAATGTTCTTTACTTTTCGATTGACTTTTCGCAGCTTTTTTATGATGTTGGCAACGGTATCGGTAAGCCGACCGTTCGTAACGGGGAACAGTTCTTCGCCCTGTATTCTTTTTCTTCGTGCCAACTCCGGTCGTGTTTCGTTGATATATTCCAATAGTTCCATGACCTGCCACGGCATCAATGGCAATTCCCTACGTCCACCGATTTTCCCCGATGGTATGTAAACTTTCCCTTTTTGCGGTCGTACGTGTTCGTTTTGCAATCGTTTCATATCCGTTGTAGATAATCCCTGATAGACCATCAATCCTATCATGACCTTGTTGCGCTTATCGGCAAGTTGTCCGCTTCTTCTCATGTCCATATCCGTAGGGTAACTGTAATACAGGTCTTCCAGTTCATCGGCGGACAGAATATTCTGTAACATCTTTTTGGTCTTGTCGCCCTTGACCAATATTTCGGCAAATGGGTTTTCAGCGCATTCGCATTTTTCCACAAGAAAGTTAAAATACTGTCGTGTGGCGGCAATCTTGCCGTTGATGGTCCTGATGTTGGTATGTCGCTTTTGTAGATACGATACATAACCGACCGCTTTTTTGTAATCGAAGTTTATAAATCCGTGACCGTGCTTTGCCATCCATTCCATAAACTTTTCGGCTTGGAAGGTGTACGTTTTGATACTGCTTTTACTGAACCTTTCTTTTTCAAGATATTCCTTAAAATCCTTCATACTTTTTCCGTTAAATGGGTGTAGAGCTGTGTGGTCTCCAAAGAGGAATGACCTAAAAATTGTTGTATGCTTTCCATCGGTGCGCCCTGCTCCAAAAGATGGGTGGCAATGCTATGGCGCAAAGTGTGCGGGGTAACTTTTTTTTGCCGTAAATCTTCATCATTGCTCGCGGCCATCAATCTGTCCAGACTGTCGCCAAAACTCTGTGTGCCCAATTGCCCACCGTACTGGTTGATAAAAAAATGATCGCTTTGGTTCGACCTGTAAAACTCTGGCCGTGCATCATAGAGGTAATCTTCCAACATCCGTAGATTGTAATGGTTGATGGGAACGAACCTTTCTTTGTAATTTTTCCCTTTTCGTACAAAGACCAGTTCCCTGTCAAAAAGTATATCGTTCCGGTTCAGGTGCGATGCTTCGTTGACACGCAGGCCGCAACTGTATAAAATCGTTAGCATGGCCTTATCACGTGCCCGAACGTGTTCGTACGGACTACTATAATTCGTGGTGTCGTACAATGTTTTTATTTCCTCTTGGGTCAGTACCGTTTGTGAACCTTGCTCTTTTTTGGCTTCCGCACGAAGATGTACGGGCAATGGTTTTCCGTTGTGCTTTTTCAGGTATTCGTTGAACTTCCGAAGTGCCTGTTGGTGTTGGTTGAGTGCCGCTTTGGAGAGTGCGCCATTTGTATTTTGGTTGGGTCGCTCTTTCAGATAATCGTAATAGTCTTTGATATTTGTTGCCGTAATCGTGCTTAATTGGCCGAGGCCCTGCCTCTCCATATTGTAAAGAAACTCCTTTAGGTAACGGGGATAGTTTTCCTTGGCACTTCTGCTATAACCCAACACATCCAACCACGCCTTAAAGGCGATTAATAATTCTTTGTAGCTTCGATTTTCTAGTTGTAGTTTTTTCATTTTCTTGCTTGTCGGTGCTACCGACTTTTTTCATAGGTCGGTTGCATTTTTCGGATTTGGTGGCGAGTTGTATTTAATCAGCTGACTTACTTTACGTTAACCTCGCCATTTTAGTAGTGGCGACTTTGTGGCGGTATGGCGGGTTATTTTGCGCCTTTTATTCTGTCGATACAGTCTTGCAGGGCTTTGTCTATTTGCTTGCGTAGATTGTCGTACTCGCCCAGGTCAACGATTTCAAAACAATAGCTTTTGGTCTTTGCTTTCTTGATTCTTCGGATATGGTTCTCCGCCAATAATTGTGCGTTGTAACGTCTTAAAGTCGTTTCCTTTATTCTTAATCTTCTTCTGATTTCAGCGTTTGTAAAAGTGGTTTGGTTGTTCTTGATCAGATAATCTTTCAAGTTCTCCAGATGATTTCTGCATGCTCCCGTTAGGGTGTCGCTCTTGCGTAGCAGAACATCAATGATAAGTTCGTTGGCTTCCTGTATATCCTCGATTTCGGTCTCGATGAATTCTTCGCCCGTTTCTTTGTCGTACTGCTTTGCCCGTTGGTATTGTTTGTAAAAGGTAATCGCTGCTATGAACTGTAAATAATGGCTATTTGTCCGCCGTGGTTTAAAGACCGATTTTGGCAACTCCAAAAATTCAGCATAAGGATTGATTACTCGTATCGGTTTCAATACTCGTTGTACGTTTTGTAATAAATCACGTGATGCGTGTTCTTCTTGTTCATTTAATTTGCCTGCGGAGGCTCTCCGCTGATAGTCCATTATTTTTTTGTCCTGTTCCTCGCTTTCGTCGATGTAGAGTAAAAAACTTCTATTGCTATTATCCTCGTAAATACTTTCCTGTGTGGTACAGCCCGCAACACTTACAGGACCTTCGACCGTTAGATGGATTGTTTTTGTAGTTCCTTTGCTGTCCTTATGGACTACCGTTTTTGTGATACGTTTTTTCGATTGTAGTTCCCGTAAAGGATAAAGTACGCTTTCCGCTCCGTCCAAATCTTCTATCAAAATCAACTTGTGTTGTAGTTCGGTGCGGTTGAAGTAGTAAAAGGCATTTGGGGATAATACCGTGATTTCAACTTTATCCTCTTCCGGCATCAGTTCTGCGACCTTGCTTTGCAGATGCGTTTTTCCCGTTCCGGAACTTCCCAAGCTGATGCAATGCAATGGGTTGTTGGTTTTGCGACTGGTAAAGATTAGGAACATCGTTTGCCTGTTGTTCTCTTCGCCGATAACTCCCGACTTTCCGATTAGGTCATTGGTTCGTTTAAGTAAGTTGGTTTTTTTCAGGAAGGTTTCGGCTTCTTTGGTTTCAAGGGCGGATAGTTCTTTTCTGTACGGTGCGTTGGCGGATGCCTCTTTTTCCAGTAAAAGGAATCGATGATTCTCCAGTTCTTTGGTCAAGTCCTGTAAGGTTCTTCTCGTTACGCTCGTACCGATCTCCAACCGCTCTGCTATTTTTCGAGTGAACTTCTCGACTTGGTTATCGTTGTACAGATCCAAGCTGTGGCGCAGTACATTGTAGCTTTCGGGTTTCTGAACGCTCATCGTGATGCGCAGACTTTCGATTTTGTTGGTATTCATGCCCCCGAGAACATTGACCTGTAAGTGTTTTGTATGGTATTCGTAGCTATTGGGATTGGTAGTGTTCAGCATGGTCAAAATTATTATGTGCCTATTTTATACCTACCAAAGATATATATTATGTTCTTTTATGACAACTATATATTATCCAATAAGAACATATTTTGATAAAAGTATCGTTTTTGACTACTTTTACGGTATCAACACAAGTTTTATGGGTTTAGGAGCCAATATCAGGACTTTAAGGGAACAGCGTAATATCAAACAACAGGAGATTGCCGATCTGATCGGCATGCACCGTTCCAACTATAGCAAGATCGAGACGGAGCAACGTGAGATTTCGGTAAGCGCTTTGGATAAGGTTGCCAGTTTTTTCAATGTAAGTATCGACCAGCTTGTACACTTGGATGGCGAACTGCCACAGGAAGTTGAGATTGAGGATAAGACTACGATGGAACAATTAAAGCTAATGCAGGAACTTGACGACGAGGAACGCTCCATGATCTTCAAGATGATCGATTCCTTCCTGACCAAAAAGAAGTTCAAGGATTTTTTCAACAAAAATGTCGCTTCGCTTTAATTAATAAAAAAACCACAATTTGGGACATTACCGCTCTCGCTGTGGCTTTTGCAACTATCAGTATTTTCGATTATCTCAATTTAATAATTTTCGCACTCTGATAACATGAATCAATATCCAAAGTGATATCGAGATATGGGTACCATACGGGGTCAACATCCGAATCGTTTACCTCTTTTAGTTGAAAATAAATATGGTTGGTTACATTGTACCTAGGAATAGCTTTTGACCCTAACAGTTCGAGTAAATCATCATAACAAAGCTCTTTTTTCAAATATCTATCCATCAAATCGCCTACCATTCGTTCCCTTGTATCATCATACGAAAATTCACTTTGTAACCAAAGCTCTTGATCGAATGGTATTTCATTTTCGGTACATCCAGCCACCAATGAGATAAGAATTAACAATCCTGTTAGATTGAACTGTTTAAATAGAGCCATAGCTATAACTTTGTTTAGTTAGGAATTCCGGATTTATTATTATGCCTTTGAAGATCATTTATTTCATTTCTTGTCCTTCCATTTTCATCCAGTTCATTTAAACGGTCAAATGCTTGAAAAAACTGCTCTTCAGTAATTTTAATTCGCTGAACTTTATTACCATCTTTCTCATTGACCTGAAAAAGACCATCTGTCATAAAGGTAGACAAAATCTGCTTGGCCAATGTCTTTGGACTTGCATCAGGCATTTCTTCTCCTAGTTGCCTTCCAATTTCATTATTAAAAAAATCCGCTATATTATCTGAGGTTGTTAAAGTGCTTCCTTTAGGGGTCGCTTCATTTTCTTCCAAAGTGACATTTTGACCTGGCAAGATTCCCTCATGAGCATTTGCAATGTCTTCAGCTCCACCACGTCCCAGAGTTTGAGCTAACATTGCGCTTAAAAGCGTATGCCTAAGGGCATTCTGTTCTGAGCCTTGACCACTCGTCAAAATTTCACCTCTATTCCCAATCCTTGACGAGGTTCGGCTTGAAACTGAGGCAATATTATTTTCAAATTTATTAATTGCGCCAACCTTTAATGAAAAAGGCAAATATCTTATTCCAACGGCTACCTCCGTCAACTTAACTGGTGACCCTCTAAAATTATTATCAAATATTTTCCCATTTACCTTAACTCTTTGGAGCCCATGTAAATCGATGCTTCCAATGGGCTCATTTTCCGCATAATTGTATGTTGAAACATGAGGGAACTGATCAGAGATTGGATCAATGCTAGGAAATCTTCCAATGGCGGCATCATACATCCTGAACCCGTAATGGTACCAGTTTAATCCAAAATCTTCATCCAGCTCCTTTCCGTTGTACTTCCATTTCTGTGCCACGTTGTTTCCAAGAGGAGATACATTGCCGTTGAACCCTCGCATTTTTAGCCCGAAGGGATAATATGTATTGTCCTCCACAATCTCCAGACCTCCGTTAGGGTCCTCGGTATAAGAAAGACGAATATTGTTCAAATGATCCCTATACTGGTAGACGTACCGCCATCCGTTTCCGTCGGGCATTACATAGCCTTCCGCATGTGGAAAGAACTGTAACGTATTGTTTTCATATACGTAACCGGAACTATATTCGGTTGCTGTTCCGGTGCTTACCGTTTTTTTCAGCTTTGTACCCGCAGCATCATAAACATATTTGATATTATCGCTCCCAAAGTCCACTTGGTCGGGAAGGTTCAGATGATTGTAGGTTATGGAAGTGATTCCCTTGTTCCTATCAATTTTTAAATTTCCGTTTATATCATATTCGAAGTCGTCGTTGGTGTTCGTACCGTCCTTAAAACCATGTGCCTTGTTTCCTGTATCGGCAACTTTTAGGAGTTTGTTGCCGCTGTCGTAATCGTAGTCCAGAACGTCCATATCCGTAAAATTGGAAGAGTCCTGCCATCCGTTCCTTGTCAGGCTCTGGATATTCCCGTTCTTGTCGTACCCGATGTTCGATACATTATAGTTGTTGGTATTGTCGATTGCGCTTGTTATCCTGTTCAAAGGGTCATAAGTATAGGTATAGACAGAACTAATTGGATTAATACCCGTGACAGGGCTTTGGCTGTTCCAAAGGGTATGGCTTATGTTGCCGTTGTACAACTTTTTAGAAGGGTCGGCAATATCATTGTATTTGATCCCAAATCCAAAGAGAGCACCCCCTAAACTGGCAGGGTTGTTAATAGCTTTTAGCCATCCGCGAACATTGTATTCATAGTTCATGGTCTGAAGTGCCAATGTGGTCGCATAATCAATTAATGAGCCAGCGGAACCCCCGACTTTCTTGTGTACAAGTTGTCCTAAGGCGTCATAATCATTGTAAACAATAAGTTCCTGTTCCCCTCCATTGGAGATCCGAAGATGTCCCCCGGGAAGAATCGTTGCTTCGGTCGCGGTGATGCTGTTGCTAGCCTCTGTTAGGCTACTGATTGTACCTGTAACCGACAGGTTTTCGACTATAGTACCTGAAGTTGGACAGTTTTCGCCCATGGTTCCGTCCCCAATACATTGGGTTTGTGATAATAACCTACCCACATGGTCATAAGTGTAATTGGCAAGGGTAGTGATGGTCACCGCATTGCGGGTATGGGTAGTTTTGGTTTTTAGGGGTTTCCCTACAAAATCCAATAAGGTCTCGGAACTATCCATGGTTTCCAAGTAATCGTTTTTGGATTTTGTATAAATGGCGAGTCCCTTATCGTCATAGCCTGTAACCGAAGTAATCCAAACGGCTTGCTCAAGCACCTTAATCTTGCTACCCGTTTGAAGGCCCTTAATCTTAATCTTGTTTGTGTTGTTATAATTTTCTATACTTTTTCCAAAGACAGCGGCAGGTAATGCCATGTTAGGTTCAATATCAAGGAAATCATAATTGTCGTAATAGTTGATGGTCAGGATCTCGGTCAAGGTAGTTGTTCCCGAGCTTGTTGGATAGCCGTTGTTGTTATAGAACACATTGACACCTCCAATTGGGTTTGCTGTTGTACTTGGTGAGACCCATAGGTCACCAGTGAGATTATTGACATCGTCCTGAATCTCGTGCCTTGCATGTGTATCTGTAGATTTACCTGTATAGGCTACCCTTCCAAAAGCATCGTATTTGGTAAAGAGCCATTGGTTTGTAAGCCTTTGATTTGCATCTTGGGTCATGATGGGCTGGTCCAGTTTGTTATAGATGATGTATTCCTGTAGCTTCCCCGGAATCTGCTTTTCTACCAAACGGTTGCGATGGTCATATACATAACGATATCCTAGGGCTGCTAACTGATTTCTTAGGTCAGTTAATCCAGTGGTGGAAGCATTCATCAGTGGAGGCAGTACATAACTCAGGTTACCAAAATCGTCATAAACATAATAGGTGTCATGGACCTCTTCAGCAGCATCCACTAGAGCATAGGTTCGTTTTAGCACCACGCGACCTTGCTTGTCGCTGAATTCTTCGGTGGTGTGCAGTTTTGTTGCAGTACCAGGATGGTTCTCATCCTTAGTGATGTTTTTGTACAATTCCCCTGCTTCGTATAAGCTGTCAGTGCCTCCAAGCAGTGTCGGGGTATAGGTATTGTTAGCAAAGGCAAGATCGACACTAAAGAGTCTTACATTGTCGTTGTCAGGATTAGTGGGGTTAAGGGTATTGGTTCCATAGACAAAATCAATTTCATGGCCGTTGCCCTGTTTCCAGTCTTCTCCCGGTGCAGCCTGTTGGAGCACCCTATTCAAGGGAGAGGCCTCGAACAACTTCTCTGAGAAAGGGTTGGCATCCGCTGCCAAGAGGTTTGGAAAATCTGTGCCATAAACATTGTGGTTCTTATAATAGTCTTTTGTTGCCTGCTGCAGATCCAAAGTTCTGTAACTACCGGGACCACCACTGAGCCCCGGAACGGGTAGCCAATCCTTATCGTTCCTGCCAAAACCGTCATAGCCGATATGGGTAATGATATCTCCCTTGGAAGGGGAGGGGGAATGGGCAATGGCATTTTGTTGCATAGGTCGTCCCAGTCCGTCAAAATAGGTAATCTGTTGAATTAGGTTATCATTTTGGGTAAAGAACTGCGGGTCAATCACCGAACTGCTCGCTGTTTGGTAGGTACGGGAATAGACGTAATTTTGGTCATCAGGGTCTGTTGGAAAGTTACAATCATTAATGGGTGAATATACTTCCGGACATAGGTCATCACTATTGTCAACATACCCCGCTATAGGAGTACAACTTGGAGAACTGGGACTAGTAGGGTCACCTAAGCCATCGTTGTCCTGATCCAGATAATAGATTTTAGGAATATTGATACTGGCCACCACTTGACTTCTGGGACCTTCACAAGTATATGTTGTACCATCTACAATAGTAGTTATATAGCTACTCACTTCATAGGAGGCAGATACCTCTATAGTACCAGTGTTCAATGTACCGGTGTTGTTTCCGGGAATTAGAGCGCCGCTCGAGTTGTACCAACGATAGGTGCCTGAGGGAGATCCACTCGCAGTAAGTTGCACCTGTCCGGGTCCACAATGCCCTCCATTGTTTTGCACAGTAGGGGCGGCAGGAATCTGGGTAATGGTTGCCGTAACATCTCTTGTAGGGCCTTCACAATTGGGCCCTTCATAAATACTGACTTTATAGGTTCTAGTTTCAGAGAGCTCTAGGGTTACTAAGGTATTGGTCATGTTACCTGAGATAGGGGAGCCATCTGCGTTATACCATCGGTATTGACTGTTGGAACCACCGGCGGTTAAGGTGAATATGCTAGGCCCACAGCTATGTCCACCTTGCACAGTGGGCTGTCCGATTGGAGGGTTTATAGTTGCTGTCACATTGGTCTTTGCGCTTTCGCATCCAACCACACCACTGACCTGATAGGTGGCTGTAGTAGTTAGATTGGCAATGGTCAAGGATGCCGAGGTTTCACCCGGTAAGATATTACCAGAGGGGTTGTACCATCTATATTGGCCATTACTAAAGCCACTTGCGGTGATTGTTATAGTTCCTGTACCACATCTGGAGAAGTTATTTGGGGTAGTAGGAGCATTGGGTAAAGGGTTTATCGTTCCTATTACGGATGATTTGGTACTTTCACATCCGTTAACATAGGCGCTTACCTGATAGGTAGCTGTTAGATTCAATAAGGGAATGTTCAATGTGCTTGTTGTTGCTCCTGAGATTAATGCTCCACTAGGGTTGTACCAACGGTATTCTGCAGAGGGTGAACCAGAGGCAGTCAGTACCATTTCTCCCGGCCCGCATCGAGAATTTCCATTGCCTGTGGGAGCATTGGGAATGGTCTTTATTGTGGTTAAGACTGATTTTTTTGTTCCTTCACACCCATCAGCAATAATACTGACCTGATACGTTCTGGTGGAGGTAATGGTACCGGTTGAAAAGGAATTGGAGGTGCTAGTCTGGGCTACAGTACCACTTGGGTTGTACCAACGGTAGGATGCCCCTGCGGGAGCCCCGCTTGCTGTCAATGTAAAATTGGTTGGCCCGCAATCTTCTCTGTCCGGGGAAGTCGGGGTAGGAACGGGGGCTTTAAAACTGACCGTTATGGTCTTCGTTTCCGTAACTGTGCCAACATAACAGTTGGTAGTGGTCAACGTTGCCTTTACCCAGTAGGTTTTGTTACCACTCGATGTTTCCGAATAATTCAGCGTAGGGTTGTAAGCTGTTCCTGAGTGCAAAGGGGTCCCTGTGGTATTGGAAGTTCCGTACCATTGGTAAGTACTTCCGGATCCCCCGCCCCCAGCACCGATGTTGAACGTAGCGGAGGGCCCGCATTGTGGGCCACTATACCCTAAAGTTAAGGAAGGCGGTGTAGTTATGGGAGTGGTATACGTTGCCGTTACCATTGTTCTACTACTTTCCTGGCCATTATGAACAGCGGATACCCAATAGGAAACCGTCTGGGTTACGACTAGCTCTGTCACGTAAGTGCTGGAACCACCGGTATTGATTATCGTATGTTGGGCAGTTTGGGAACCAGATGAGCTGGTATACCATTTATGGGTTAGCCCTGAGGGTGCATTAACAGAATAAACTCCTAGGGTTATACTGGAAGCACATCCATTGGTCTTATTGGTAGCGCTGGTCTGTGGAGCTGAAGGCGCCTGGGCCAGAAGGGATGTCCCCATGAATATGCAAAAAAGCGCGACAAGCTTCCTACAGGTGGTATAGGTTTGATTTTTCATATGAAAAGTTTTTTGATTTGGGGCTAGGGCTTAATTATTTGGTTGGCCTTTATAATGGTACTTATAGTCCGAAACAAGATTTCCGTCTTGATCTTTTACTTCCTTTAGCCTATTAAATTCATCATAGATATAGTACAACCTTTTCCCTTTAGGATCCGTGACACTGGTAACCCCAATCAAAGGGTCATACGTATAGGTGGTGATCATCGAATTAGGAAGTGCTGTTCTTAATGTGTTTTCTTGAAAAGTATTTAACCCACCATCTTCTAGATTAAATTCAGTCTCAAACCCAGATAGTGCTTCAATCTGACTATAATGTGCATTTTCAATTTTTGCAACTACATAGGTTTGCTTGTAACCGTAGATTAAAGAAATTGTTATTCCATTGGGTTTTTTATACTGTAGGACATTTCCTTTTTGATCATAACGTTCGTATAAAAGACGATCTTCCAATAAGTTCTCACTTTCATCTCCTTTAACAAGGTCAACTTTTACCGGTCTGGTTTTATTTTTGGTTAACGTATTGCTTGCATAGTTGATTTTCTGAGAATAGAGCATTTCTGCGTCTTTGAACATTTTGGACATTACGGGTTTAGCAATTCGGTTTTCAGAAACCAGTGAAGACATGCCTGTTTCACCAACCACCTCTGTGTCATATGGGTAAAGATACTGGCTCTCATGAATAACTCCTTCGCTATCTGTCCTTTGCTCCTGTTTCAGATGGTGTTTAATGGGGTCATATGTAGAACTATTGTCAATTACTAAATCACGATCATCAAAATAATCGATTGTGCGTGCGCTAAGGATTTTAGACGAATAGCCTAGATGTTTAGGGAATTGGTAAGGATAATATGTGTCGTGCGATGACCCCCAGGGTCCGTCTGTAGTGTTTTTAAACATTCTTGTTTGCCCAAGGTTATCATTAGATGGTACTATATTAAGACTGTAAGGAATGAAGGACGAAAAATATAAATCTGGCACGTCACCACCTAAAATTGTATATTCAAATTGACTTTCTTTTATAAGATTCCCTTGGTCATTATATATTTTGTCATTGATGATGTTGCCGTTCTCATATTCATGGCTGGCACGAGGAGGCAGCCCAAGAACCAGGGTATTCTGGATGAATGCCTTACCATAATTGCCTATTGCCGTTGGAATTGTCATGCTTACACCATTTACAATTATCTCCATGTTTTGATTGGTCGTCCAGAGGTAAGTCTTTTCAAAAGTTTGCCTAAAATATTCGTTCTTTTGGTTGAAGTAAAGGGTGCTTTTATGGCCAATTGTTAGTTCCCCGTCAATATCAAACTCCTTCACATTGGTGTACCCTATATGGCTGCCCTGTGCGGTAGGATTATGACCAAGGACATTTTCCGAGGATATCAAGGTGTTTCCATTAGTTGGATCATAGGAATAGAACCCGGCATTCTTGCTGTAAAAGACAAGTTCGTCCATAAGGATACCCGAACTATCATAACCGCTTAATCCATTGGGGTGTACGTAATGATACTCTTTGGATTTCAAAGGCTTGCCCGTAGCATCCCTATTGGTTATTCTTTTCAACCTAGCTCCCCCGATCTCGAAGCGTTCAACAAACTGCGCCAACTGGCTATCTGGAAGGGTTTCAAAACTCAGTAGTTTAATTTGATAAGGATTGATACTAATTGCCGGAATGCCCGGAAAAGAGGAATGGTTCTGACCCTGTGGAACATTTGCAATTCTGTCAATAACACGGTATTCTCCGGGAGGAAGCACTATGTTTTTAGTTACAGACCTTGCAGGATCCTCAGAATAGTAAGTGGCGTCACTGTACTTTACCACGGAAATTTCGTTCCCGGAGTTGATATCTAAAACAACCACTCTATCATGGTTTGCCCAGTACGTCATACCACTGTAGTTGGTTTGGGTTTTAACAAGAGCGTCGAACTCTAATATGGATGGGTTTGTCACAACGATCACGTCATTCATAAGATGGTTCGTTATCACAGGGTTCCCCTGAATGACAGGATCTGTTTTGTAAAAAAAACTGTAATTAGGATCTTTAGCATACTTCAAGAATTGATAGGTTGGGTTAAAGAGTGCCTCATCCCTCATATTAGTCCATTTGAAATATGCACTTTGGGGGAAATGGTTTTGAGTTACTTGGAATTTTGGCGGCACCGAAAGGACAATCTCGTGAGGTTCATATTCCAAATGGGTCATTCCCTTTGTTGGGTATTTAATGAGTTGGAGTAACCCATTTTCCCCGAAATTAAAATTACTGCTCCTATTAGCTCCGCCTAGAACATCAACATAAACATTTTGAAGTTCGGACCAACCTTCGGGAAGCGCTGGTCTTTCAGTGGTAAATCTCCCAATTCTTGGTATTTTATGATTATTAACGTATTCCATTCCATTGGCATAACCCCAAAAATCAACTCCATGGGAATCTTTGGCGGGAAGACCATTTGGTTTTTTATAGGTAAAAGAATAGCTTTGATCGTTAATGGACAGGCCATCTAATTTCAATCTTAAAAAGCGTTCCCTGTCTGAGGCAGCTGAAAGGTCTTGATCGAAGTAAGATTGTTCCAGATGAACGTTTAATATTTTGTTGCCCAACATGTTTTCAACCTCTATGGCGTAAAGCTTTAATGGTAAGAGATCTGTTTGGGTACCACAGTCAATATTAGTTCCATGACAATTTCTAATATGGTTATTAGCAGTTTTTAGTACATTGAGTCCATAATAGTTGTTCAACAAGTGGTCAATACTGCTTCCGGTACAAAGGTCAATTCTGCCATCAAGTTTAAAAATTACTTTTCCAAAATCCCCTTGAATTTGCTCCAAATAGAGGTTTTCAACAACGGATAAGCTAACCTGATGGCCTACAGAATTAGGTTGCTCTAGTCTATATCCACCGCTATTAACTGAAAGATTTGATGACGTTTCCAATCCAAGACTATGTGAAAAACTATAAGTGGGAAATGTAAAATGGAGGCCTTGTCGGTAAGAAAAAGTCAAATCCCTGCCATTCGGGGCTACGATGGAATCTAGCATCCAAGAAGTTATTGTACCAACGTTTGTTTCGTTGGTGTCGGCAAATACATTTAATGCTGCACTTTCAAAACTACTGGGAGGGGTACTACCAGAATTTTGAATTGTATGGAAAGAGGTACTAAATTCCTTAGATCCAAAATAAAAAGTATAACCGTTATCATCAATTAAAGTGAAAACTTCCGAGTTCAGGTTGTAAGTGATTTTAACATTATTATTGTTAAAAACATAGGTATCTAGGATATGAGATGAACCCTTTTTCTTTAAAATAAAACGATAGGATTGCCCGACAGCGTTCAGGGTGAATACATCGGGCTGGGTGTCTAGGTATTGGGGTTTATCTCTTCCAACTGGAGATATGTTGTAACTGTAGTGTACATTAAAAATATCATCAAAATCGTGAGTTGGGAGGGATTGACCTTCATTTAGAATTAAAGGTAAAAGGTTGTTGAAAACATATCCATTTCCAGGATTTCCTATAGCACTAAGATCCTCTAATCCATATACCTTTCTGCTAACGCCGTAATTAGTACTTAGACTCCAATTTAAACCAACCCAACTTGCTTCACTGTTGACTAAAATTCCCCCGGAATCGTAGCTTAAATTAATAGGAATCTGTAAATCCTCAAAAGGTATTGAATAAATAGGTACATTGATATTTGCCTTTCCATTATAGGAAGTTGCACCAATATTGCCAAATTCTCCTAGTTTGGCTGTTTCAGGACTTGTTGGCGTATTTTCTGTAACCTTTAAAGGGTCGATGGTTGGGGCGGTCGGGATATTTGGTAATCCTTGATGTTGGGATAACATCGTGCAATGTGACCCTAAACAAAATAAGAAAAGGACTATATTTAAACTTATGCGTTCCATGGTTTAATTATTTTGATTACAATATTCAATTGGGTGCCTTAATTTGGTGGTTATCGTTTTGCCGGTTACCTTATCCTTTATAGAGCAATATATTTCCACCTCCGGTCTTTCTTCTACATTACAATTGAAGGTGTATTGAAAATTATGGATGTCGTTATATGGTGCAGCATCTTGATTTTTGATTTTCCAACTGTACTCATAAGAATTAGAACCTCCATAGGGGTGAATTACATAGTTAATCAATAAGGGTGATTCCGTGTTATGGTAGATAAAAGAAATATGGCCATTAAGAGGTCTGTTTTGCCCAATATCTTGTTTGGTCTTAAAGCCCATCAGCAAGAATACTAAGAGGCTCAACAGCGGTAACGGGTTGAATTTAAATTTGATCATTTATTTATTTTTTTGAATTTTCCAAAGTTGTTAGTCTCTTCTCCTGTTCAATTAGATACAGCGTCAACTCCTCAATTTTCTCCAACAAAAGGCGGTTCATATCACCCAGATCAATGCCATTGGCTTGTACTTCTGCAGCAGATGGTATGTTTATGAGGTGGCCTTTTTCCTGAATATGGTTTTCAACTTCTTCAAGGGTAGGCAGTTGGTATCCTTTGGCGAAAACATAGTCCGCCCATCCGGTTTCTACTTTTACCTCTTTAGCACGGATGTTCCCGTTTACGGCCAGTTTATAAGTGCCTGGACTGCTGGTACCGATGCCGACATTACCGGTATTGTAATGAATGTTGGATCCGGTTTGTGTCCATACGGTTCCTCCGGAAGCAGGTGGGGTCTGTTGAAAATTGATGGTAAAGGTGTCCGTTTGAATTACAACACCCCCAGTTCGATATTCTACTGTGAACGCCAAGCTTCCCAATGCTGGGGTCCAATCATTGTAGTTTCCTGAGACGTCACCCCTGTAGGCATATGGTGCGACACCCTCGGTCATGGAGAATCCATCAGACGTCACAAATCGTACCTGATCATAAGACTGATTGGGAACTGCTTGAATATTCAAGTTGGAACCTACATTATCCAAGTAGTAGGTAGCTCCGTCGGTAATGGTGGTGATTACCTGATCCGTTGTGGAATTAATTAGATAGAATGTCCCATGGGTAATGCCAACAGGGGCTTCTTTTCTAACTAAGGGATTGTCTGATTTTTCAGTTTTTAAATAGGTATTACTATATGCACTATTGAAAAGGATCAAAATAAGGGCACATGAAAATAGATTTTTCATAATTATAATTATTAAAATGTTTTGGACTCTTAAGATTTAGGAAATGATGTGAAAAATAGTTACTATAAAAAGTGGATTTGGACGCATAAGATGGTAGGATTAAGTTTGGGGCATATAGTTAATTAATAATATTATTCTTACAAAATATTAACATTTGAGATTGCTAAACAACTAAAAAAAAATTAAAGTTTTAAATTATTTTTAACATTTTCGATGAAATACAATTCTTACAAATAAATACAGGTAATACCGATAAAAATGGATATACCTGCTTGATATATAAAGTTTTAATCCATAAACGTATCCTTTTCTGATTGCTAGAGGTTTAAACGCGCCTTTACTCTTATATTGAGAAATATAAGTATAGCAGCAATAATATTATAAGGGCCTGAAAGGGCAAAGGCCTCTTACATAAAGAGGTCAATTTCATTCATGCCCCGGTTCATGCGGGGTATAATACCCCTATCGACAATGGCAAGTCTCAACCCCTCCATAGGTACGCTGATAAAATGACCTAGACGCTAGAAGATTTGCATCTCGGAGGATACCACCCTGGCGGCAAAATTCTACCATACAGATGGGCGGACCAACATAAATAAAAAAGCACTTTTAGGACCGTATACTTATGCTATAAGTGTTGTATAGAAAGTGCAGATATATGGGTTTAAACTTGGTAGTTCAACGAAAAAAAAAATGGTCTGAGAAGACCTTTTCGTGGACTGATTGGCTAAGAGGTTGGTAGTAGAATCGTTGTTCGTTGTTGGTTCATCGGGTGAAATAGGAATCAGAAGGGATATTCCAGCCCAGTATATAGCTACTTTGGATGCAACCGAAACTGCACGAAAGATGCTTCTCCCGAGTACTCGGGATCAGCATGACAAGATCATGTTTAGAGGCAAGTATCATCTTCAAAATCAAATCTGAGTTTTTGGGTTTTGTGTTTCTGGTTTCAGAGTTTGGGGCTAATAAACTGCCCACTGATGACTACAACTACCTACTGACTTCGTCTCAATTCCCACTACAAATTCGTTGTTCGTTGACAGTTGATGGTTTTTTTTAACTTTTTACTCAAAACTCAAAACTCTTCACTCATAACTCTTTCGTATAGCATACAATATACAGTATACAATTTCACCCTAGCGTTTCAACGAAAAATGCCCTGAAAAGACCTTTCCGTTGCCATAGATAAAACGAAACCAGTAGTCGGAAGAGGGTAAAGGAACTCCTTTATAAGTACCATTCCACCCGAGATCCGTCGGAGATAGTTGTTGTACCAGTTTCCCATATCGGTCATAAATATAGACTTGCGCCTCCGGAAAGCTGTCTGCTCCAATCAAGTTCCAATGTTCGTGTAAATCATCCCCGTTTGGGGTAAAGAATTTTTGATAGCCTAATGCG
>JBGTEN010000298.1:0-22293 GCA_041747755.1 Arenibacter sp.
CCAAGAATATCATTATAAACATCCGTCTCTGTGTACTTAAGACTTAAATCTTCTAGCTCTGTCTTAATATTGTATAGCCCAATCCTGTGGGCAAGAGGGGCATAAATATAAAGAGTTTCTGAAGCAATCTTAACCTGCTTATTTTCTGGCATAGACTCCAGAGTCAGCATATTGTGATATCGATCAGCAATTTTTATAATGATTACCCTAACATCGTCATTTAGGGTAAGCAACATTTTTCTAAAATTCTCCGCCTGCTGGGATATGTTCATATCCTTGTTAAGGTGAGCTATTTTAGTTAAACCATCTACTATGCGGGCAACGGTCTCTCCAAAAATGCGCTCAATATCATCAAGAGTATATTTTGTGTCTTCAACAACATCGTGTAAAAGAGCCGAAGCTATAGATACGGCATCTAACCCAATTTCTGAGGCAACAATCTTGGCTACCCCAATAGGATGAAAAATATATGCTTCTCCTGATTTTCTTCGCTGATTTTTATGGGCATCTACGGCTACATCAAAGGCTGTGCGTATCAACTTCTTATCGTCATCCGAAAGATTTTGATAGCTCATACGAAGCAATTCCTTGTATTGCTTTGCAATTTCCTTATTCTCTTTTTCTACGGCCGTTTCTATCATAGTGTACTAAAAATAACACAATCTTTTATAGTAACCAACAAAAACTATGCCTTTAAATTCCGGATTCTGGCTATTAACGGCGGGTGAGAATAATGTATAAATACATATGCGGGATGGGGGGTGAGATTGCTTAAACTGTTCTTTGAAAGCTTTTTTAAAGCAGAGATTAATGGAGTGGCTGCAAACGTATTTTTAGCATAATTGTCTGCTTGGTATTCAAATTTGCGGGAAAAATAGTTCATTATTAGTCCTGTTATTTCAGAAATAGGACTGTACAAGATACCAAAACCAATAAGCGCAGCATGGAAACTAAATTGAGATACCCCAATTGCCAAAGACACATCCGGATTATTTATGAAAATTGATAAAATGAAGAGTGTGAGACCCGTAAGCAAGATAGAAGCTATGAGGTTAACTACTATATGATGACGTTTGTAATACCCTACTTCATGGGCTAATACTCCTACTATCTCATCATCATTCAAATCATTTATCAACGTATCGTAAAGAGTAACACGCTTCTCTTTTCCGAAACCTGAAAAATAGGCATTTGCTTTGGTAGATCGTTTCGATCCGTCTATCACAAAAATGTTTTTTAATTCAAAGCCCACACTTTGGGCATAGGATTTTATTTTTTCTTTTAATTGACCATCTTCTAATGGTGTTTGTTTATTGAATAGAGGAACAATTAGTTTACTATAAAAAAGGTTAATGAATAAGGTAAAAAAGGCAATAATTCCCCAAGTATATAACCAAAAATGGGTGCCTGCCCACTCAAAAAACCAAATGATTAAGGCCAGTATACCACCTCCAAGAACAATAGTCATTAACCAGCCTTTGAACTTATCTACAAAGAATAATTTTCTCGAAGTCTTGTTAAAGCCAAACTTCTCTTCGATGATAAAGGTTTGGTAATAGGAGAAGGGAGTCGTCAAAATATCGCTTCCAATCATAATTATCCCAAAGAAAATAAGGGCCATGAAAATGGTATTGTCTGTAAAGCTTCTGGCAATAGAGTCTACCCATTCAAACCCACCGAAAATTAGGAAGAGTATGGTTAGTGCAAAAGAAAATCCGGAGGTAAGGAGGCCAAAAATATAATTAGTCTTTTTATAAGCTCTTGATTTTTTGTACTCCTCGGCATTAAAAACATCATTCAATTCTTCCGGAATAGCTTCCTCAAATTTTTTGGCATTGAGATAATCCATAAGGGTTTCCACTAAAAACTGGATAACCAATATCGCTAGGATGATATAAAAAAGCGTGTTGTTTTGCATCAATGTTAGTTGTTAACTGAGATTTCTATAACCCTGGGAAGATAGTGTCAAAAACGGTCTTAAATCCATCCCCTTTGTCGTTTTGCTTCAAATATAATTATTGCGGCTGATACGGAAACATTCATGGAGTCAATTTTACCTTGCATAGGTATAATAAGGTTTTTGGTCGAATGTTTTAACCAATCTTCAGTCAGGCCTTCTGCTTCTGTTCCCACTACAATGGCCGAAGGCTTGGTAAAATCCACATTCGTATAGACCTCGGCAGCGGATAATGCCGCACAATAGATGTCAATGTTTTTCTCTTTTAGAAAGAATATGATTTCCTGAGTACTTCCAACGGCAATAGTATTTGTAAAAACACACCCTACACTAGATCGGATGATATTTGGATTATAAACATCGCTTTTTGGATTAGCAATAACTACCGCATCTAAATGGGCAGCATCCGCAGTTCTTAATAAAGCACCAATGTTCCCTGGTTTTTCCGGTGCCTCTGCAATCAATACAAGCGGATTTTTGTTTTTGAAAGTTAGGTTTTGAAGCTCGTGAGATTTGCATTTAAGTATAGCTAGGATACCTTCGGTCGTTTCCCTGTAGGCTAATTTATGATAGACGTCTTTAGATAGACCAATAGGCTCCAGATGTACATCAAAACCCACTAAAAGTGCCTTCATGTCTTTTTCTGAAATAATTTCAGATTGAAACAAAATTGTTTCAGCTTCATAGCCATTGGCAAAGGCTAGTTGTAATTCACGGACACCTTCCAGAATAAATAAACCGGATTTCTTACGCTCACGGGATTTCTCTTGAAGGAGTAAAACTTTTTTGACTAGTGCGTTTTGTACACTAGAGATATGCTTTGCAGTAGTCATCTTTACAAAAATAGCGTAAAAAACAAAGCAGCACATCAATGTTGTGCTGCTGAAGCAATTTCAATTTAAATAGCGCAAGTTGTTAGGTTTTGTCTGCTTTAGTTGCTATTAAACTTTTCCATATACCTTTTCCAAAGTACCGTCTGGTGTGTTTCCAGGGATATTGACCGCCCGTCGATAAAGGCATTTGTAAGCTGATTCCCGCGCATATCCAATGCATCTCCTTCTGAAATAAATAAGGTAGCACTTTTACCGACTTCTAATGTACCATAGTCTTCATCGATGCCTAATATTTTGGCCGTATTGAATGTTATGGTTTGCAGCGCTTTTTCTTTGTCCATTCCTTGTCCCACGAGTTGACCCGCATAAAATGGAAGGTTTCTGGTCTGGAAAATAGAGGCATCAGCGTTTTGTATAGCTACCAAAAGGCCCGCATCACTCAATAATTTGGGTAGTTTATAGGGAAGATCATAATCGTCATCATCAAAATTAGGAAGATTGTGGGGAGCGCGTACTAAAACAGGGATTTCATCAGCCTTAAGAAAATCGATTACTTTGTGAGCATCATAACCTCCCACTAATACAATTTTTTTTGCACCGGCACTTTTTAAAGTGGTAATAGCATCAATAATTTCTTTTTCACTATCTGCAGAAACATAGATTTTTTTACTACCATCGAAAAGACCTTTCATTGCCTCGAAAGCAGGATTTATTTCCTTGCTGTTGCTATCGTACGCGGCAGAATTTTTAATAAAATCATGTACATCGGTCACCTGTTTTTGATACTCCTTACTGGGCTGGAAGCCTTTTTCTTCACCCAAATAGGGTCGGCCTTGTTTAAAACTATTTGGCCACTTGAGGTGTATTCCATCATCTACTTTTATTGCGGCATCTTCCCAGTTCCAGGCATCAAATTGTACAATAGATGAGGTACCGGCAATACGCCCACCAGTAGGTGTTATTTGTCCTATAAGCACGCCATTAGGTCTCATACTCTCTACGACTTTGGATTCAGCATTATAGGCTATCAGACTACGTACATGAGGAATAAAATCACCCAGTTCAGCTCTGTCGTCACTTGCTCGAACGGAATTCACTTCGACCAATCCTAAAGTAGTACTTGGTATTATAAATCCGGGGTATACATGCTTCCCTGCAGCCTCAATGATTTTCCCTTGTCTCGCAATTTTCATTTTTGCATCGCCTATAAAAGTAATTTTGCCTTCCGCGAACATGATTAAGGAATTTTGAATTATTTCGCCATTGCCTAAATGAGCTATGGCACCTTCAATGGTTATAGGTTCTTGTTGGGCTTTTGACGGGGTTTGCTGTCCTGCAATCGTAAAAGTTAATAGGACAATGTATAGGGAGGTATATAAATGTTTTTGCATCTTCTTATTTGTTAGTTTTAGCTATTTTACAAAGTTTCACAGTGAAATTCTTCTTTTTTAGTCTGCTTTGGTTCCTGCGTTTTAGCGCTGCTTTTCTTTTCATTCAACATCAAGGTAATTAACCTGTTTCGTTCTATTTTAAGGGCTTCACGCTGCTTTTTGTCAGTCTCCAAATCAAAATACGTTGTCCCTTCAATAAGGGTTTTTTCGGCCTTAGCGTAAACAGACAGGGGATGATCCGTCCATAACACCAAATCGGCATCTTTCCCTTCTTTTATACTGCCTACTCTCGCATCTATTCGCAATAATTTTGCCGGATTTATGGTAACCATTTTCCATGCTTCCTCTTCAGATACTCCGCCATATTTTATTGTTTTCGCCGCTTCCTGGTTTAACCTTCTAGACATTTCTTGATCGTCACTATTTATGGCAACCGTTATACCCTGACTATGCATAATTGCCGCGTTGTAAGGAATCGCATCATTAACTTCAAATTTATAAGCCCACCAATCGCTAAAGGTGGAACCGCCCACACCATGCTTTGCCATTTTATCTGCAACCTTATACCCTTCTAAAATATGTGTAAAAGTGTTTATAGTAAAACCAAATTGCTCTGCCACTTTAATGAGCATATTAATTTCGCTTTGAACATAAGAATGACAGCTTATAAATCGTTCGCCATTCAAAATTTCCAGTAAAGTTTCTAGTTCTTCATCCATACGATAAGGAATCCCGCTCTTCTTTTTTACTTCGTATTCCTTAGCTCTTTGAAAGTAATTTATAAACACCTGTTCAACACCCATTCTGGACTGAGGAAATCTACTAAAGCTTCCCCAATTGGACTGTTTTACATTTTCGCCTAATGCAAATTTTATGAACTTGGGAGAATTGGTATATATAAGATTATTGGCACTTTCGCCCCACTTTAATTTTAGAATTGCTGATCTACCACCAATAGGGTTTGCTGAGCCATGCAACAATTGCAGAGAAGTAACACCTCCTGCAAGATTTCTGTAAATGTTAATGTCTTTGGGGTCTACAACGTCTTCCATTTTAACTTCTGCAGAAGAGTTCTGTCCGGATTCATTAATGGCTAACGCGGCAATATGGCTATGCTCATCAATAATGCCTGCTGTAAGATGCTTTCCGGTGGCATCTATTATCTTTGCGGCACCTGCGTTAAGCTCTTTTCCAATCCTTGCAATTTTACCGTTGGTAACAAGCACATCTGTATTTTGTAATACTCCTGCAGCCTCGCTGGTCCAAACGGTGGCATTTTTAAATAAAACATTTTCCGGCTTCGGTTTCACTTCATTTCCAAAACTCACATTGGGATAGGTAATCGGCACAACAGCAGGATGGCTTACTTCTTTTTCTATTTTGTCCTTTTCTGTAAAAGGTACCGTGTGCGCAGCTTTAAAGGTGCTGCTAGTGCCATTTGGAAGTACCAGTTTACCTGATATGTCTTTTGAGTCTGGTAACACCAATGCTGTCATTCTGAATAAGTCCTCGGTTTTATCCGGAGAAAAGGAGAGTTCAATCCAATTTTCTTTATAATCAATTTTTGAATCTAAAGTTGCTTCACCCAGCTTTATTTCTACAGTTGGACTATGGTGTTTTCCATTTATTAAAAGTTTATAACTTACCCCATTTGCTAAAAGATCATAACTGCCACGAATATCTTTTAATTGCATATCTGTAATTACGTTTCTATTTCCTTGTACCCAATTTTCGAAAAGTATGGTTCCTTCTTCAAAAATTTCGCCAGATGTAATTAAAAAATTGGCCTGACTTCCCACTTGTAGTGAACCTATATCAGCAGATTTTTTTAAAATTCTTGCCGGTTCTATTGTTAATGCTTCTAACGCTTTGGTAGGTGGTAAGCCATGTTTTATGGCTCTTTTGAGGTTTTCGGTAAACTTTGAAGTAGTTTTTAGACCATGCAAGGTTAAAGTAAAAGCAACTCCGTTATCGGCTAGTACTTTAGGATTTGTCGGAGCTTGGTTCCAATGACGCATATCTTCCAGACTTACATAGGCTGCATGGAAAGGGTTGGAAACATCATAGGGATCAGGAAAATTGATAGGAACAATTAACGGGGCATTCGTAGCTTTTATGGCTGCTATATCTGCATACTCGTCACCCCCACCTACAATGGCATATTGAATATTGAACCTATCTCCAATTCCATCAGCCCGAACAACATTGCCATTACCACCTGCCTCAAAAATTTGAACCAGATTCCTATTTCTATTTAAAGCTTCCAATGCAAGGTCTTTGGTAGCTACTTTACCTTTTGAATACCAATCGGCATCATGATACATTTGTCGCAACAACGCCATGGAACCCATTAAAGAGGTGGGATAGGCTTGTTTTTTAGCTACGCTTTTGACAAAAGAAAAATGTTGAGACGCGGCATCATCCAGAATGCGCTGCGAATTATCCCCCTGCTCATTCAATGTCACTAAAACTGAGGTTCCTCTTGCTATTCCGTCCTTGCTATGCGCATTTACCACACCAAATCCTGCCTCTCTTAGCTCTTTTGCTTTATCCTTATCAAAGTCGAAGTTCGAGACTGCTTTATTTTCAGGCATGATATGGTCGTTCCAGTAAAAACCTTCCCTTTCCGGATTGTACTCAGCAGATCTTCCGGAAGTGGATAATTTTTTTGGTTTTTCTATTCCGAAATCGGAATATATATCTATAAAAGAGGGATAAATAGATTTTCCACTTACATCAACAATTACTGTATTTTTAGGTAAATTAACGGCTTTACCTACCTGCACTACTTTACCGTTTTGAATTAGTAAGGTTCCATTGTCAATTATTTGGGATGGAGTAACATAAATTTTGGCATTGGTGAAAGCAGTTATGTTGTTGTTGTTTGATTTTACGCCATCGTTTTGAGGAAAGTATTCCTGCGCATTTAATGTTGTTCCAATACAAAAAAGTCCTAGTGCTAAAAGTAGCCTTTTCATTCTAAAAGTGTTTAGAGTAGTTAGTTTGGCTAAAGATAAAATTTATAACAAAATGGTCAGAGTATTAATCTTTTTTTAACACTACAAAGGATGGTTTTGATGGTATACCACCATTAGAGATACCACCCTATTGTAGCTTTGTATCCCTTCTGCCTGATTATTCGCTTTAAGAAATGAGTTGAAGACCGATTTAAACACCGGCTCCATTGGATTTTCGTAAGCTAACCAAAAATCGTTCATTTCCTGAAAGTTTTTTTTAATGCCCGGGTTTAATTGAGCATAAAATTTTTGGAATGCAGTTTCATCCTGTCGGCGGATATCGCTAAGACAATAACTTAAAGCATAAGTATAAGCGGCATATTTAAAATAAGCATCCTTGTTTGTTACGGTGACCAAGTATCCAATGAAGTTGGTTTCATTTTCTGCTGAATAACCAATCTGATGCCCTATTTCGTGAGCCGCTACCACAGGAAATCTAAAATTGGGTAATAAACTATTTACCTGGGCTTCATTCGTAAACGGGTTTAAATAGCCCCCATAACCCATATAGGTAAGTGGTGTACTAAAAAGTGAATTTTTGATGCTTGGAGGGTCATAGGATAAGAAAGGAATTTCATTTTTCAGCTCATTGTAGCCGGATACGGTCATTCTGAAAATTTCTTTTTTTGAATATGGAATTTCAATCCTTGCTTCACTATCTAAACTAATCTGAATGTGTATGTTATTGCTTTTGAATATAAGTTTTCCAACAAAATCATACAGTTCTTCTCTAGGAGTATCCAATGTTAAATTCAGTTTTTTGGAAATGGGTTGCCGGTAATAATTAAAACCCCAAAGTATATGAAATGAAAAATAGATTACAGAAAAAAAGAGTGCAATATTCCTTAAAAAAAGTAATGGTTTTTTCTTAATGTGATTTCGTTTAACTATTAAATAGCGGATCCCTAAAACTACCACTAGAGTATAGAGTATATCTCCTATTGAAAAGGGAATCCATCCCATTAAAAATCTTGAACCCTTAGAGATGTAGTTATAGAAACCTAAACTGTAATAGCGCTCAATGAGGTCGGGGTAATTTGCCAACCATTTTACCAATAATATTTGCGGTAGAATGGAAAAGGCAACAGCATTTTTAATTTTAGTATTCATTGCTTCAAAATTAGTTAAATATGCTGAATGGTTATTTTTCAATCTGTATTTTTACAGCTTGAAGAAACATGATTATGAGTTCAGAAATTAGGAGTTTAGAACCCACAATGGTTTGGAATAATTTTGCAGATTTAAATGCGGTACCACGGCCATCCAAGAAGGAAGAAGAAATTATTCAATTTATAATACAGTTTGGTAAGCGATTGCATTTGGAAACTTTTAAAGATAGGGTTGGAAATGTCATCATCAGAAAACCTGCGTCTAAAGGAATGGAGTCCCGAAAAATAGTTGCCTTACAAGCGCATTTGGATATGGTTCACCAAAAAAACCAAGGCACAGACTTTGATTTTGAAACAAAAGGAATTCAAATGTTTGTAGATGGCGATTGGGTAAAGGCTAAAGGAACTACCTTGGGAGCAGACAACGGCATTGGGGTAGCTGCTATTATGGCCTTGCTCGAAAGCACAACTATTGCACACCCGGATTTAGAAGCTCTTTTTACAGTTGATGAGGAAACCGGAATGACGGGTGCCAAAGGGTTAGAAGATGCTATTTTAGAAAGTGACATTCTTTTGAATTTGGATACCGAGGATGATGATGAGATAGCTATAGGCTGTGCAGGAGGAATAGACGTTACGGCGAGAAAAGAATATAGTCAAAAAGACGTGCCTAGGGCGGTTGTTGGTTATGAGATTTTGATTTCAGGACTTAAAGGTGGACACAGTGGAATGGATATTCACAAAGGGCTTGGAAATGCTAACAAAATAATGAATCGCATATTATATACCTCTTCAGCAAAGTATAATTTGCGAATTTCAAAAATTGATGGGGGTAGCTTACGAAATGCAATTCCCAGAGAAAGTTATGCCAGAATCGTTATAGATAAATCCCAAAAAAAGAGTTTTGAGCGTGACTTTGAGAATTTGGCTTTCATTATTAAAGAGGAATTAAAAGTTCAGGAACCTGATTTATATATTGGATTAAAGTCTAAAACTGTTCCCAAAAAAGTAATGGGTCTAGGCAGTCAGGACAAATTGCTTAACGCCATTTATGCTGCACATAATGGGGTATATGCCATGAGTGTTGTTTTTTCGGATTTAGTGGAAACATCCAATAATATTGCAAGAGTACTGGTAAAAGACGGAAAAATCACCATTGGTTGTCTCACCAGATCTTCAGTAAATTCAGCTAAACTGGATTTAGCAACAGCGTTAAAAGCAACATTTGATTTAGCTGGTTTTGAAACGACCATGGATGGAGATTATCCTGGTTGGAATCCAAATCCTGATTCTGCTATATTGATGATTATGAAAAGCAAATACCAAGATATATTCCGGGAAGAACCCAAAGTTGTGGCTTGTCATGCCGGTTTGGAATGTGGAATCTTAGGGCAACATTATCCAAATATGGATATGGTTAGTTTTGGTCCTACAATCAAAGGAGCTCATTCTCCAGATGAACGGGTGCAGATATCTTCAGTTCAAAAATTTTGGAAGTTTTTACAAGTAATTTTAATGGAGATTCCGGAAAAATAAAAAGCCTCGGTTTTCTATAAAACCAAGGCTTTTTATACTATACTTGCTACTTATTGTGCTATCCCGGTAATCTCTAAATCAAAGACCAAATCAGCGTTAGGAGGAATTACATTTCCCGCACCTTGAGCACCATAACCCAGATGTGCAGGAATAAAAAGACGTATTTTATCACCAACTTTCATGCTTAAAAGACCTTCTCTGAAACCGGCAATTATCTTTGCATCCGGACTATATTCCATGGGTATTTCCTCATAACCACCACCTTCTTTTCGCTGAGGATTAAATTGTCCGAATTTGGTGGCAACTTCTTCAATGTTACTATCAAACAAAGAACCTTCTTCCAAAAACCCTGCATAATTTACATTAACTTGTTGTCCTTGCTTTGGTTTTTCTCCGGTACCTTTGTTAATATAATAAACTTTTAGTCCGGAAGGCAATGTTTCGGCCAGCTCTTTGTGGTTATTTAATTCCGTAACGAATTCCGCTTTTACTTTTTCCATGGCTTTTACTTTAGCTTCTTCTTCGGCAAAATAGTCGCTCATTATTTTTACAGCATCAAATTTTTTGGCTTCTTTTCCATTGCGAATAATTTCAATGGTTTTCATAACTACATCAATAACAGGTTTATCCCCTGTAGCTGTCTGCACATTGGCAATAGAATCAACAATATCCAAACCAGCCACAACTTCTCCAAATACTGTATGTCGCCCATTTAAAAAGGGAGTTTCCTTGTGCGTAATAAAAAATTGACTCCCATTTGTTGTTGGTCCTGCATTAGCCATAGATAAAATACCTGCTTTGTGGTGGGTAAGCGAATCATTAAATTCATCTTTGAATTTGTAGCCCGGATTTCCACTTCCTGTGCCTGTTGGATCACCGCCCTGAATCATAAAATCCTTTATTACCCTATGGAAGATAATACCATCATAATACTTTTTGTTTTTGTATTCATCGCTTACAAACGGATTATTACCTTCTGCCAAGGCCACGAAATTGGCCACCGTAAGTGGGGTTTTGTCACTTTCTAATTTAACAATAATGTCACCTTTGCTAGTGTGAATATCAGCAAAGATACCATCACCTAAATCTGCGCGCTGACTGGATTTGCAACTACTAAGTACTAATGAGATTACTAGAAATACTACATACACTTTCTTCATGTTTTGTTTTTTTAATTTTGAATACTGTCGTTTTGTTTTTTAATTTCTAAAATGGATATGGTTGTCTTTAATGGAACATTTGGACCAATCTTATCATTGTCACCGTGATACCCAAAGGCAAGCGATGAGGGAAATAAAAATGTAGCCGTCTCTTTTGCTTTCAACAATTTTATGCTGTTTCTTAGCCCTGAAAATAATTCTTGCTTATCTACAACATAATTTAGGATGCCAATCTCTTCAAAAGAGTAAATTGTATCGTTTTGCAAACTTTCAATAGAATAGGTCAGGGCAACTATATCATCTGGTTTAGGAAAATAATCTGAAGTCTCGTTTTTTGTTTTATAGTAATACCACGACCCTGTGGAACTGCTAATGTATTTGTTTAAAGAGTCTTTAGCTATTATGTCTTGGATCAATTGTTCTTCTTTGGCTAATAATTCTTTATTGCGCTCAACAGATTCCTTTATAAAGCTACCCGTTTTAATTTTTACGGGTTTTCTGGGTTCAGGTCCGGAACAACTAATAAAAAAAAGCAATAAAAAAGTAAAAAGAAATTGTTTCATGTGCTTATATTAATTTGTTTTTTCGCAGCTATGTTCGCCATTCCCATAGGGCGTGTGCAACACCATAATCATGCTTTCGTACGTCTGAAAAACTTTTGTTATTTGCGTTTTCATGAGTTTAATCTTTCTTTATAATGCTCCAATACAGCAACAAAATTAGCTATGGTTTCTTTCATGGACAAATCACTTTTTCCGCCGGCAGCATTGTCATGGCCTCCTCCGTTAAAATGTTTTCTGGCAAATTCATTAACAGAAAATTCTCCTTCAGAACGAAAAGAAATTTTAATAATCCCTTCTTCTTTATTTTCTATAAAAATTACAGCAAATCGTATACCTTCTAAGGTTAAGCCGTAGTTCACAAAACCTTCCGTATCGCCTTTCTTATAATTAAAGCTGTCCAGTTCTTCCTGACTTAAAGTAATGTAGGCTGTTTTATAATCTTCTAAAATGACCATATTTTTTAAAGCACAACCTAACAAATGCAATCTTTCGGGAGTGTTGGTGTCATAAATTTTATTATGTATTGCTGTATTTTTCGCCCCTTTATCAATGAGATCTGCAACTACCCTATGCGTGCTGCTGGTAGTGGCCGAATATTTAAAAGAGCCGGTATCTGTCATAATTCCTGTGTAGAGACAATTTGCAATCTCTGAAGTTATCTTTTGCCGGTCGCCAAGATATTCTATAAAATTGTAAACCATTTCACAGGTAGAACTCATTGTAACATCAGAATACACTATTTGTGCATAATTTGATGGTTCTTGATGATGATCTATCATCACAAAAGCAGCCGTAGATTCCTCTAAAAACACCTGCATTTGTCCAACTCGACTTAGATCATTAAAATCCAAGGTAAAAACAACAGAGGCCTCCATGAGTATATTTAAAGCTTGATTGGCCTCTTTTTCAAAGTTTAGAATTAGTTCATTTCCGGGCATCCACTTTAAAAATTTTGGATAATCATTTGGGGAGATCACATGCACTTTATGCCCTTTTCCTTTGAGATAGTGAAAAAGCCCTAAAGTAGAACCTATGGCATCACCATCTGGATTTTTATGGGGAATAATAACGATGCGTTGCGGGTTGGTAAGCAACACTTTAATAGCTTCAATATCCTCTGAATTCATGGGCGCAAATATACAATTTAATAACATAGTCCTAGACGCTAAAGACTTATTTTTGTGGAGTTGAAATTCCTAATTCTTATGAAAAAGATTCACCTGTTTGTTTTGGGTTCAATGCTGATTTTCAGCTGTAGTCCTGCTAAGAAAATTATAGTTGATGTATCTTCTTCCATAGACTTTACCCTTGCATTTGGTTCCTGCAACAGAACCGAATTGAACAACCTATTATGGGATGATGTCTTGGCCGTCAATCCGGATATTTGGATTTGGGGAGGCGATATTATTTATGCGGATACTGACAGTATAGCACTTATGCAGCAGATGTACGAAGACCAAAATGAAATTAAGGGGTACAAGAAATTAAAAGAACGTGTGCCCATCATTGGCACATGGGACGATCATGACTATGGCATAAATGACGGAGGTGTTGAGTTTCATGCAAAAGCTGAAAGTCAACAAGCTTTTTTAGATTTTATGGGTGTTCCTGTGAACAGTCCTCGAAGAACCCAGGAGGGTGTTTATATGACTCACGAGTACAAGTATCCTAATGGAAGCACAAAGGTTATTGTTCTGGATACACGTTATTTTAGAACCGCATTAACCTTAGATACGATAACCTCAAAACGAAATAAACCGAATGTTTATGGGGAAGGCACTATTCTTGGTGAGAAACAATGGCAATGGTTGGAAAATGAACTTATGGGGTCTAAGGCCGACTTTAACTTTATTATAAGTAGTATACAAGTTTTGTCCAATGAACACGGATTTGAGTGTTGGGGCAATTTTCCTCATGAAACGGACAGGCTGAAAAGCGTAATTGCCAGCTCCGGGGCTAAAGGCGTTATCATCTTGTCGGGGGATCGGCATATCTCGGAATTTTCAAAAAGTACTGTAAATAACCTGTCTTATCCATTAATAGACTTCACAAGTAGCGGTCTTACTCATGTCTATGACAAGTTTTCCGGAGAATCCAATCCGTTTAGAATTGGTAAAGTTGTATTTACAGAGAGTTTTGGGTTAGTTAAAATTAGTGCCAAAACAAAAACCGTTTTCTTTGAAATGATTGGAAATGACGGTAAGGTACTTGGCAGCTTACAACAAAGCTATTAAATCTTGGAAGTATTGGAATAAAGCGTATTTTTGCGCAAAATTTAAAAAATGACTACAAATAGAACATTTACAATGATTAAGCCCGATGCTGTTGAAAATGGACATATAGGTGCTATTTTGGAAAAAATTACTTCTGCGGGATTTAAAATTGTTGCAATGAAATATACCCAAATGAGCCGTAGGGATGCCGGAGAGTTTTATGCAGTGCACAAGGCGCGTCCGTTTTTCGGGGAATTGGTAGAATTTATGACCAGAGGTCCTATTGTTGCTGCAATTTTGGAAAAAGACAATGCTGTTGAAGATTTTAGAGCATTAATAGGGGCTACTAATCCTGCAGATGCAGCTGAAGGAACAATCCGTAAACTATATGCCTCCAATATTGCCGAAAACGCAGTTCATGGCTCTGATAGTGATGAAAATGCAGCTCTGGAAGGAGCTTTTCATTTTGCAGGCAGAGAAATTTATTAAGAACCTCATATAAACGGAGCTGCCTTTTCTAGGCAGCCTGTATTGTGTAGACCGTAGTACATTAGCCGGAGGTTTTCTTTAAAATAATTCTTAATTCGCTTAGCGCAACACTAATTTTTTAACCAGTTCTTTGCCCAATTCTTCATTGAGCATTGCAATTATTTTAGTTCTACCGTGTCCTAATTCCTCTCTTAAAACAGAAGAGGATAATGATACATAAAGAACATCATTCTCAAGTTCAATCCCCGTTGTGTAATTGTTTACCCCATTTCCCATTAGTTTTTTCCAGGCTTCTTTTGCATTCACCTTGTCCATGCCTTTTTCCAATTTATTTTCATAAATAAACTCCTTGAGGGCATCGGCCATTGATAAGTCGCTATTTTTTCGCTTTGCCATTACTTGGATAGGTTAATTGGCTGATATTTTTTGTAGCTGTAGATTAGCGCATCCTGTCCACTCACTGAAAAATTATCCTTTGAAAGGGTTACTAGTTGCTCCTCCCACTCACTTAAACTGTTTTTATAATAAAATTCAAAGCTGCCGTTTTTCTCTAATATGGTGAAAAACTCAGCATCATTGGTAGCGCTAAATGTCCCGTTTAAAGTGGGTTGTACTTTTTTTCTAAAGCCGCTCATTGCTTCATATTCTATATAATCTACACTTGTATTAACCTTATACTCCTTGCTGCTACCGTCGGGAAAAGTTACTTTCTCAATTTCCCAATAGCCGTTGAGTAGGTATAAGTCGGTTTTATTAATCTTCTTTGCACAACCCAACAAAAGAAAACCAATTCCGAATACAATTAATTTCTGCATGCTATAAGTTAAAAATTTTATAAGCCTGATGCGTTTTTTTGATTACATTTTCGGTGCGTTCCGCATGGGTATCACTGATAAAAATTTGTCCAAATTGCTCGTTGTCAACCAAAGTAATTAGTTGTTCTACCCTGCTTTCATCCAGCTTATCAAAAATATCATCCAAAAGCAATATGGGCTTTGTTTTTGTTCGTTCTTTAATGAAATAAAACTGTGCTAGTTTAAGGGCAATTAAAAAGGATTTTTGTTGCCCTTGACTTCCAAATTTCTTTATGGGATGTGTTGCTATTTCAAAATTTAAATCGTCTTTATGTATCCCTACGGAAGTATACTGCAATGCTCTATCCTTATCAACATTTTCTTGTAAAAGCAACAGCAAATCTTTTTCCAATAAACTGCTCTCATAGCTAAGGTTAACGACTTCTTTATCTCCGGATATGGAAGCATATTGTTCTTTAAAAATAGGAATAAAAGTTTTGAGAAACACCTTTCTTTTGTTAAAAATAATCATACCGTACTCCTGTAATTGTTCGTTGTAAACGGATAGTGTGGCATTATCAAAAGTGTGATTAACGAAAAAATATTTGAGCAAAGCATTACGCTGCATCAGGACTTTATTGTAATTAATAAGGTTTTGAAGATACGTATGATCTGACTGAGATAACACTCCATCTATAAATTTTCTGCGCGTATCACTGCCTTCAATAATAAGATCCCTATCGGCCGGAGAAATAATTACCAAGGGCAGAAAACCAATATGGTCTGCAAACTTCTCATAGATTTTACCGTTTCTTTTGATAACCTTTTTCATACCTTTTTTAAGACTACAAACAATTTTTTCTTCCCTGCCGTCTTTTTCAAAAGAACCATCAATAAGAAAAAAATCCTCTTCGTGTCGAATGTTTTGAGTAGCGACCGGATTAAAATAACTCTTACCAAAGGAGAGATGATAAATGGCATCCAGAACATTAGTTTTTCCTACACCATTATTACCTACAAAACAGTTTATTTTAGGTTCAAAATCAAAATTTTGGGCAGCAAAGTTCTTGTAATTAATGAGCGATAAATTCTTAAGAAACATTTTAGGTGTTGAAAATTTTACTGTCAATAGCTAAGGAGGTGCAAAATATCGAAAAATAACGAATAAATAACCTTTCGGTTTTGGATAAAAACTTTATTTTTGCCCGATTAATAAAATTAAGAATGGCAACGTACAAGAAAAAGGGTTTTAAGCCACAAAGTAAAGCTGAAGGTACTGAGGTTGATGAGCAAAATAGCACTACTGCAGAGGTTTTTAGCACTTTAGACCAGAGTGCCTCCAAAACTGAAGAATGGGTTTCAAGAAATCAGAACTACATTATTGGGGTAATTGGTGTTATCGCCGTGGGCGTTTTAGGCTATTTGGCATATCATCAATTTGTTCTTAAGCCTAAAGAGCAGAGTGCGGCCAATGAAATGTATTATCCTCAACAATATTTTAATCAGGCCTTAAATGGTGAAACTCAAAAAGATTCTTTGTTTCTGCTGGCCTTGAATGGAGCAGAGGGAAAGTACGGGTTTTTAGATATTATTTCGGAATATAAGGGCACCAAGGCCGGTAATTTGGCAAACTATTCGGCAGGTATGGCGTACCTCAACATGCAAAAGTACAAAGAGGCAATAAGCCATTTGGAGAATTTCTCTTCTAAGGATGCCATCTTAGGGGCTTTGGCTAAGGGGGGTATTGGAGACGCATTTATGCAATTGGGGCAACCAAGTGATGCTTTAGGGTATTATGAAAAGGCAATTTCACACGGAAACAATGAGTTTACTACGCCGAGGTTTTTGCATAAAGCAGGTGTTGCAGCCTTGGAATTAAAACAAAGCGAAAAGGCTTTAGGTTATTTTCAAAGAATAAAGGAAGAATTTCCGAAATCTGAAGAAGGCATAAATGTAGACGCCTTTATTGGCATGTCTCAACAATAATTGTAAATGGCTACTGCACATACCAATTTATCGGTCTATGATAAAACCCGCGTTCCTGATGCCAAAGATTTAAAATTTGGGATTGTTGTCTCTGAATGGAATTCCGATATTACAGAAGGACTTTATAAAGGAGCTGTTGAAGCACTTTTGGATTGTGGAGCTAAAGAAAAGCGCATTCTGAGGTGGAATGTACCCGGAAGTATGGAACTTACTTTTGGATGTAAAAAAATGGCATGGAGCACAAAAGTAGATGCTATAATAGCCATTGGCAGTATTATCAAAGGAGAAACCAAACACTTTGATTATGTTTGTAGTGCTACTGCACAGGGAATTAAGGATTTGAATGTGCATCTAAATATCCCGGTTATTTTTTGCGTTCTGACTGATGACACTTTACAACAGGCACAGGATCGCAGTGGAGGAAAGCATGGAAATAAAGGGACGGAGGCTGCTATCGCTGCCATTAAAATGGCATTTTTGAATAAATTTTAGTTTAAAAAGGCACTTTTTCTCCTGTTTTTTATCTCAGTTCTTTTAACTACTACTTGTGTTAACAATTTTTGGGAATTGATTTAGGGCATTTTTTTCGATTTTAAGTAACTTTGAATTTATGAGTCTAATAGGTAAATTTTCAAAATTACGATCGAATAAAAAGTACAGTTATTCTCCGCGTTATTATGATGATAAGGGAGCTGGTAATCCGTTTAAGATAGAGCATAAGTTGGATAAATTCCGTAGCACGGTTAACACCCCAAGAGGCCTTAAAGCTAAGTTTAGCTATGCTTTTGCAGATTTACGCCGTGAAGGCGATCGCAACACTAAATTAAGATTACTTATCATTCTGACAATACTTATTCTTATTGTTTTATTCATCATAGATTTCGACCTATCTATATTCACTAAGCGCTAATGGCAGATATTATAAAACTTTTGCCAGACCATGTTGCCAATCAAATAGCAGCAGGAGAGGTGGTGCAAAGGCCTGCATCTGTGGTTAAAGAGCTTTTGGAAAATGCCATTGATGCCGGAGCAACCCTAATTAAACTAATAGTTAAAGATGGGGGAAAGGCCTTAATACAGGTGGTAGATAATGGGAAGGGAATGAGTGTCACTGATGCCCGTTTGAGTTTTGAGCGGCATGCTACCTCTAAAATTGAAAGCGCAGAAGATTTGTTTCGAATTCATACTAAAGGGTTTCGAGGAGAAGCTTTGGCATCCATTGCAGCTATTGCACATGTGGAGATGCAGACCCGTCAGGAACAAGATGAAATGGGAACCCTTTTAAAAATTGAAGGGAGCAAAATCGTAGCGCAAGAGGTTAGTGTAACCCCTAAAGGGACCTCTATGTCCGTAAAGAACCTTTTTTTTAATATTCCCGCCAGACGTAATTTTTTAAAATCCAATCAGGTAGAGATGCGTCACATTATAGACGAATTTCACCGGGTAGCTTTAGCTCATCCTTCTATAAATTTTCATTTTTATAATAACGGAAGTGAATTATTTGGTTTAAGCAGAGCCAATTACAGACAACGAATTGTACATCTTTTTGGAAATAAAATTAATGAACGCTTGGTTCCTGTTCAGGAAGAGACCCAAGTTGTGAAAATAACCGGATTTATAAGTAAACCCGAATTTGCGAAAAAGAGTAGAGGAGAGCAGTTTTTCTTTGTAAATCATAGATTTATTAAAAGCCCATATCTTCATCATGCCGTGGTATCTGCCTTTGAAGGATTAATGCATACCGAAAAACATCCCGGTTATTTTCTTTTTCTGGAAGTAGATCCTGCATCCATAGATATAAATATTCATCCCACAAAGACAGAGATAAAATTTGATGATGAACACACCCTATATGCCTTATTACGTTCTGCGGTGAAACATAGTTTAGGTCAGTTTAATGTTGCACCGGCGCTCGATTTTGAGCATGACCAAAATTTGCAAACACCTTATTCCTATATTAATAAAAGTGCTTTACAGCCACAAGTTGTGGTAGATGCTTCTTTTAATCCTTTTCTTGAAAATAGGCATTCGGGAATGCCCCCCGGTAAACATCGGGAATTAAGTACCCAAGGATGGGAAAACATATATGTTGGTCTGGAATCCAAAATGGGTAAACGGGAGGCATTTAGTAGTTTAAGTTTTGAATCTGATACCATAACAGGATCTATTTTTGAAGATGCTCAAGAAGCTCAAGAAAACGCAACTACAACTTTTCAATTAAGGCGTAAGTTTATTGTTACCACTATTAAATCCGGGATGATTATTATAGACCAAAACAGGGCACACCAACGTGTATTGTATGAAAAGTTTTTAAAAAATATTACTGTAAAACAGGAAGTTTCACAACAGTTGTTATTTCCTTTAGTCCGTTCTTTTTCGAGGACCGACATGTTTATAATTAATGAAATTGCAGCAAGTTTAAAATCCATAGGTTTTATATTCTCAATACTGGATGAAGAGCAGTTGGAGATTACGGGAGTTCCTATATGTATTCCGGAGGGGGAAGTTGGTGTAGTTTTGGAGCAATTAATAGCAGATTATGAACAAGACTCGGTTTCGGATGGTTTTTCACAAGCTAATGTCTTATCTAAAGCTTTATGTAAAACTTTAGCCGTAAAAACCGGGGCTATCTTAAATAGTAATTCTCAAACCGCTTTAGTAAACGATTTGTTTGCCTGCAAAGAATCACGAGTAAGTCCGTTTAACAAACCAATATACGTCACAATAACTGAAGACGATATTGATAAAAAATTTTTATAGATGGGTAGAATGACTGATGCTGTAAAGCATTTGATTATAATAAATGCTTTGTTTTTTGTGGCAACCTCGCTATATGGGGACCAAATGTATCAATGGTTTTCCTTATGGTTTCCTGAGAATGCAAATTTTCAATGGTGGCAGTTAGGTTCACATATGTTTATGCATGGAGGATTAATGCATATCGCTTTCAATATGTACGCCCTTTGGGCTTTTGGAACGCCCTTGGAGCGCATGTGGGGAAGGAATAAGTTTCTTTTCTTTTATTTTTCGGCGGGACTGGGAGCAGCAATTATCCACAGTGGAGTAAATTATTATTATTTTAACCAGGGAATGGATGCCCTAGTCAACTCGGGGATGTCTAAAACTCAGATTTTAGAAGTTATTTCGGCCGGTAAGTATAGCCCTGATTGGTATAATTTGGCTTCAAAAGCTACAATAGATAATTTTTTAAGTTCGTATTCAACTCCAGCTGTGGGAGCTTCCGGAGCAATTTATGGTATTCTTGTAGCTTTTGGAATGTCTTATCCTAACAGTGAACTCTTTCTTATATTTCTACCCGTCCCGATTAAAGCAAAATATTTTATTCCTGTTTTAATAGCACTCGATTTGTTTTCAGGGGTTACCGGATATTCTATATTTGGAAATGGGATTGCTCATTTTGCCCATGTTGGGGGTGCTTTATTTGGTTTTGTCATGATGTGGTATTGGAAGAAAAATCAGTTTAATAAAAACAGGTGGAACTAAGTATGAGCACCGGAAACCTACAATATTATTACTCCCGATTAAGTATTGCCGAAAAATTAATCGCTGTAAATGTTTTGGTGTTTATAGTAAATGGCTTGTTTTTGGCACTGGGTAATTCAGCTTTGGTGCAATGGTTTGAGTTGCCCAAAGACTTCTTTGAATTTTTAAAGCAGCCCTGGTCTCTGGTCACTTATTCCTTTTTCCATGGAGGATTAGGACATATTTTCTGGAATATGCTGATGCTTTATTTCTCTAGTCGGCTATTTCTTAATCTGTTCGGCCCCAGAAGATTTGTAAATGTGTATTTCTTGGGTGTAATCTTTGGCGGACTTCTGTTTTTATTGAGTTATAATATTTTCCCAACTTTAGTAGGTTTAAATACAGCGCTTATTGGGGCATCTGCAGGCGTGTCGGCAATACTTATTTTTGTCTGCACTTATATTCCCAATCAAGAAGTACGGGTATTTTTCTTTAACGTTAAACTTTGGCATATAGGGTTAGTATTTGTATTGATAGATTTGGTTCAAATTTCTTATGGAGGTAATATTGGTGGTCGCTTAGCTCATTTGGGAGCAGCACTATTTGGTTATGTCTATGCCCGACAGTTGTTGAATGGTACAGATATCGGGGAAGGATTTTCTAAGTTTTTAGATGGATTAGGGAATTTATTTAAAGGGAAGGAGAAAAAGTCTCCCCTAAAGACGGTATACCGAAAGGAAAAGGTGAATACTACCACCAAGGTAAATTATGATCGGGAAAGTCATCAACGAAAAATTGATACGATACTTGATAAAATAAGTAAATCGGGCTATGAAAGCCTGTCAAAAGCCGAAAAAGACTTTTTGTTTAAAGCGGGTAAGGAGGATTAAACTAAGAAGTAAAAATGGGCATTATTAATAAAATTTTATTGGGATTAACTCTTGTTTTTTCTTTTTTGTTACTATTGGCTTGTGGGGTACCTCATATTTCTACTAAAAGTATTCCCTCCCTTTCTATCCTCAGTTTGCTAGTTCCGGCTTTAGTCTTGGTAAATATTTTAATTTTATTTTATTGGATATTAAGGAGAAAACTACTCCTGTTAATTCCATTGTCCGTCCTCATTTTTGGTTTTTTTGCTTTGGGTTCTTTCTTTAACTTTAGATTTAATGAAGCACCTATTTCTAAAGATGACCTCAGTGTCATGAGTTTTAATACGCTTGGATTTAATAAGAATTATTGGATAGCAGAAGATGGGGTGGCTGATAAAATCGTGAGTTTTGTGGCAGAGCAAGACCCGGATGTTGTTTGTTTTCAAGAATTTGATTACAGACACAGAGAGCGTTTTCCGCAATATACCTACAGCTTTATTAATTCCATTTTCAAAGAAGAAAGAAGAGTGCAACAAGCCATCTTTTCTAAATATCCTATTAGTAACACAGGAGCTCTGGATTTTCCGGATAGCTCTAACAATGCCATTTATGCCGACATTCTGTATAAAAAGGATACAATCAGAATTTATAATCTGCATTTGCAATCTTTTCGTGTTGTTCCAACTAAGGAATTTATTTCCAGTGAGCCGTCTAAAAAACTATTCAAAAGAGTTGGCAGATCCTTGGTGAAACAGCAAGAACAGGCCGAACTTGTAAATGACCATCGAATACAAAGTCCTTTTAGAAGTATTATCTGCGGGGATTTTAATAATACTCAGTTTTCTAATGTATATAAAGTTATTAAAGGGGACATGAAAGATACCTTTATAGAA
>JBGTEN010000299.1:0-58115 GCA_041747755.1 Arenibacter sp.
AAATTGCGCAGATAATGCGCTATATTGCATCAAAAAGTAAATATTATGGCTACAATACGAAAATCCATCACTTTTACTGAGCAGCAGGATTTATGGATAAAACAGCAAATTGAGAATGGCGATTATACCAATGACAGTGAATATCTTCGGGATTTGGTAAGAAGAGATCAAGCGGATAAGCAGAAGATTAATGAACTCAGGGCAGCCATTCAAGATGGTTTGGACAGCGGTTTAAGTGATCGCACTGTGGAGGATATTTGGAAAGAAGCAGAAGAGCGGTACACACGTCAAAATAGCTAATTACAAACTTAGTCTTTTAGCCGAATCTGATTTGATTTCCATTGCAGATTATACAATTTACAAGTTTGGTATTGAACAAGCAAGACGATACCGTGATGGAATTCTGAAGACTATTGAACAACTATCCGCCAAGCCAAGGCTGGGACGAACTTTTGCATTGCCAAGCCAAAATGCGGTAAAAAGATACCGATATAAATCGCATGTGATATTTTATGAAGAAACCATTTACGGAATATTAATTGTGCGAATTTTAGGAAGTAAGATGGATTTTGAAAGGCATTTCTAATATTCTGCAAAGGATTAAATAGGTCATTTTAGAAAATGTAGTTAGTACTCAGAATATATAATTTTTAAATTTTTTTCAGGGTTTTTTAATTGGTATATTTTACATCAAACCGGCCATCGGTAATTTTAATTTCCTTACCCTCATTGTCCAATACAGTAAATTCAAAAGTGCCAGATAGGATAAAGTTCTGAAGGTCGTGTTTGGTAATGGTTAGTCTACCCGGTCTGCTGTCATTTGTTGAAACCCCTAAATATGTTTCTGGAACCGTAATTAGTCCTTTGTTTATACCCCCCGAGAAACTACCGTCCTTAAGGGTAACCAAGTCATATTCCCTTACCTGCAAATTTTCAACTTTACGCGCACCTAAACCTATGGATATATCCGGAGATGGAGCATGCATACCAAAGTAGTAGTCACCGTCGATGTTTTGTAAGTAGGTGTTGAATACATTCTGTCCGAATCTGCTGGGCATAAATGGCTTCCCATCTATAAGACAGCCAAAGGTCTGTGCTCCTATTTGGGTTGCGGGAGGTAGGGCGTCTACGGGATTAAACGGGCTATTATCATCATTTTTACAGGCTATTGCGATACTAAAGCACCACAGAAAAACTAAGATTTTTATTTTCTTCAAAGATTTGGCTTTAAGGATTACAAATTAAGATGATATGGTGTAATTAATGATGACGAGTGCTTTGGCGAGCTGCTTTTGGAGAATCTGCTTTATACGATAAAGCATTCTATCTTGTTCGGGTTGGACTTTTGCTATATTCCCATAATTGTAGTACAATTTCAAATAAAGGTAGCTAATTCTTACATGGAAGATATTTTGTTAATGTTAATAAATCATAGTTGCATCAAAATTCAATCTAAGAAAAAGGATTAAGTATTGGCAAAGCAAGATAAAAATTGAAAAACTGATTAAATCGGATAGAAAGCGCATTCCGCCGGAGGTCGGGACGGTCACAAGTGCTCCCGGATACTTCTGGAGTTTAGGGATTACCAAATAAAAAAAGCTTCCGAGAAATCGAAAGCCTTTTTTATTATAAAACGTACAACATACGTACAACATTCTTTCCATTCGTCTATAAAAAGCTATAGAGAATAGTAAAACCATAAGTTCCGGGATCTCCCAAGACAGCTGCGTAATGTCCTGCATTACCCCCTGCGGGTAGCAATTGCTCATAATAATTTGTATCAAATAAGTTACGGCCCCAAACAAATACAGAAAAGCCATTGTTTGAGCGGAAACCTACTCTTGCATTAACCAAACCGTACCCATCAATATTTAAAAATTGCGAAGGCGAGGCACTGGAAGAAAACTCAGAACGGAAAAATGAGTCGACCGCCAAGAAATAGCGCCCTTCTTGTGCTAAAAAATTAGCGTAATTGGAAGTGAATTCACCTCCGAAAGAACCTGCCCATTTGGAAATACCGGGTAATCTTCCTCCGGAGATATCTTTAAAAGCTTGTGGACCTCCTGTTTCTTCCAAGGGAACCGGGGCATTGGTAAACGATACATATTTCGCATCAGTATAAGCTAGCGAACCGTAGAAAGAGAAATTGCTGTTTACTTTAATGTTGGCATCTATTTCCGCTCCTTTTGAATTTACTTTTTCAGCATTGGCAATATACCCTCTGTTTACCCCAAGTTGCGCTGCCTGTACATTGGCCTGATAATCTTCAACATCGGTATTAAAAATAGAAGCATTTAAAGTAATTCGGTTGGTTGGGTTTGTTTTAATACCCACCTCTACATGCTTCACATATTCGGGTCTTATGGTTCCCAAATCTATCGCTACCTGACCATCTATTTCAGGCAATCCGGCCACATTTACCCCAATAGGTTTATAACTTGTGGAATAAGTGGCATAAGCATTAATTTTGGCAGTAGGCTTATAGGCTGCAGTAAGGGCATAGGTAAGATTATTCTCGTCAGCTCCTGTTTCAAAGAATTGATCGCGATATACGGTACGTTTTAAAGCAATTAAAGCAGGATCATCCGTATCTAAACCTCCGGAAGCCACCCTGTTGTAAAACACATCTTTTTTGTCATAATTAAATCGGATTCCCGGCAATAAATGAAACTTATCGGTTACCGCCCAATCGATATTAGCAAAAACCGCCGCACTGGTAGATTCAATAGAGGACTGCGTACGGGCTCCGTAGCCTTCCAATAAGCCGGGAGTTTCCCACAGCTCGCTGGTTGAATTTTGAACAAAACGATATTGCGCTGATCCCGATTCTTCTGTACCATTTGTTGTTACTTCCTGATCTATAAAAAATACTCCTACTACACCGGTTAATTTGGATGAAATTTCCCCTGCATAGCGTATTTCCTGAGACCATTGTTCGTGTTTGGACGGATTTTGGGATTTAGATAAGGCTTCCAGTCCGGTAAAATCGCGGTCATTGGATGGTCCCCAATTCCAATAGCGCCATGCTGTGGTAGAGGTAAGGGTACCTTTTCCAATTTCAAAATCGCCGTTTAGCGAAATACCACCCAGTTCATTAAGGGATCGCCACGGCGTATCGTGGTCAATAATACGGTCAAAAGCATTGGTGCTGGGTAATGTGTAATTTAGATCGGCGATAATATTGTTAAACTGGCGGTATGGAGCCCGTTGGGTTGTAACCACCCCGGCAACAACCTGTGCATACCCATTTGGGTTTTGTCTGGTATCATCTCCTGCCAAAGTGATTTTTATCTTATCTGAAGGGGTAAAAAGTAATTGTCCTCTAAATCCTAAATTGTTAATGTCATTTACATATTCGTCTTTGGCGATATTATAAATGTTACCGTCTCTTTGTGTTCCTGAGAAGGACAATCTGGCAGCGAGCAGGTCTTTTATGATGGGACCGGTTATAGAGCTTTTAGCTTGAATAAAACCGTAGTTACCATAACTCAATTCCACATCGGCCCCGAAAGAAAAACTAGGCTGCTTGGTAGTAATGTTAAATGCTCCGGAGGTGGTGTTCTTACCAAAGAGGGTACCCTGTGGCCCACGAAGTACCTCAATACGTTCAATATCGATAAAGTCAAGGGTAGCCGCAGCAGGACGAGAGTAATACACCCCATCGACATAGAAACCTACCCCGGGATCAAGACCATCATTGGTAAGTCCAAAGGGGGATCCCAACCCTCGGATATTGATACCTGTATTTCTGGGGTTAGAGGTGTATAGCTGTACTGATGGAACCAATTCTTTCAATCGGTTAACATTAAAAGCACCGGATTCTTGTACTTTAACCCCACCGATAACAGAAATAGGGATGGGGATGTTTTGAGCGGTTTCAACACGCCTTCTGGAGGTTACTACCACTTCGTCTAATGCCGAACTTTTAGGTTTTAAAAACACCTGTACTTTACTCCAGTCGGTTAATTGTACCGCCTTGTTTTCATAACCCAGATAGGAAATATCAAGAAATAGGGGTAAAGAGCCTCTGGTTTCAATTCTAAAACCCCCATCAACACCTGTGATAACGCCATTGGTGGTCTCTCTGATTAAAATGTTTGCTCCCGGCAGGGGTTCGTTGGTTGCTTCATCATATACAAAACCCGATATGATATTTTGTGAAAAAGCCAATTGCCCGAGAAATAGCAATCCTAAGGAAATAATAAAGTTTTTTGGTTTCATAATAGTATTTGTAAGTTTATTATACTATTCATACCTTTTTAGTATGAATTGAATGCAAATATAAAAACTATTTAATCCCTACCAAATCAGTAGACTATTATTTTTAAAATTTACTCTTTGGATAATTCGGCAATGGTTTTCTCAAGTACGGGAAGCATTTGGTCTCGAAGTTCTGCAAATAAGTGCCTTACGCGGCATGTTTCTTCATCTACACACTCATGGCATTTTTCGTAAAAATTTTCGGAAACACAGGGTATTAGAGCAATAGGTCCGTCTATAATGCGCATAATATCCATTACTTTTACAGTAGTGGCAGGCTTAAAAAAGCGGTACCCACCAACAGCTCCACGTTTACTTTTTACTATTTTATGCTGGCGTAATTCCCTTAATATTTTTTCCAAAAATTTATATGGGATATTTTCATTTTCAGAAATTGATTTGGCTGTAACGTGATGATGCTCTTCGTTTTTATAAATATAAATTAGTGTTTTAATGGCATATCTCGCCCGTTTGGAAAGCATAGTAGTTGTTTAAAAGATAAAATTAATTCTTTTTTTACTATCGCCAAGATAGGATGGGAGAGGTTCAAAAGGGCATAGGTATTAATACCACCGTAACGCAGTAATAAAAACCGTAATGTATTGTTCTATTTTATTGGGAATATTAAAATTACACCACTATATTACACTACTTCCTTGTAGAATAGTGCAACATTATTCTATATTTATTTTTTAAAATGGCTTTTATGAATTTGGTTAGAAGAGTAGCATCTGGAATTAGCAAAGTATTTTTCATTTGGTTTATAGCATGTAAGATATCCTTGTCCCTCTCTGCTCAGCAAGAATTAAGAGGACAACTGGGAGAGGTTTTTTATACTCCAAACGCGTATTTGACAGAGTATAATTCTCTAATTAGCTCTCCATATCTAAATACAGAATTTATACCGGCGAAAATCAATGATATTCGAGAAACAAAATTGGTGCGTTTTGATGTCGTAAAAGATAGAGTAGAAGTAAAAATCAATGAAACCAAAGTAACTGTTCTTGATGATTCATTATTATATAACATAGTTTTACTTGATGATTCCGAAAGGATTTATCAAACACGAGATTACTATGATGAAAAAAGAAATGTGAATAGTTCTTTTTTTGAGGTTTTGTACACCGATACTACTTATGGACTTTATCTTAAAGAAAGGAAAAAATTTATTAAAGAGGTAAAGGCTCAGGGTTATCAGGCTGGCAGTAAGGCAGAATTTAAATTTATTAGGAGTAATTTTTACGTTACTGATTTTGTTAACAATTCCGATAAGCTTCTTGAACTACCTCAAAGTGAGAAGTCTTTTGCTAAATTGTTTTCGTCAGAGGCCAAATCAATGCTTACATATATTAAAAAGAATAAGCTTAAGATTGATAATAAAGAGGATCTTTTGAAAATTTTCAATTTTTATTTTGAAAAATAATTTGGGTTAGCTCTGACACCCCCTTTTTCCACATAAGGAGAACATAGAAATTTTCGGGTTCTTAGAAGCGAACTCAGAAAAGGAGAAATAGTAAATTTTTATATTGTTGTCATCTTTCATTGGATACAGGTTGATACGCTTCAAAGAAGTGGTTAAAAAATAAAAGAAGAATAGCCGTAGCTCAAAATTCCTAATTTATTGACCACATCTCAAAAAAGCACTTTTTTATGTACCTTGGGTTCTTTAAAGGAAGCTTAAAACAATTAGAAAAGTCTTTTTTGAAAAGCTATGCGGAACTTCGGGAAATTCATTAAAAAACAGATGAGAAAACTGCTTCTACTTATTAACCTCTGTGCCATCTGTAGCTATGGTCAACAAACAAATACCCTCCCCCGAATCGCCATTGCAGGTTTGGGAATAGAGTCCAGTACGTTTTCTCCCGCGCTAACTCATGAAGAAGCTTTCCATGCCAAAACCGGAGATGCTGTTTTTAGTCTTTACCCTTTTTTAGCCGCGGATTCTTTGAATAGGAGTAGGGCCCAGTGGATTCCGACCTTAAAAGGGCATGCCCTACCTGGTGGAATTGTAACCAGAGAAGCTTACGAATCCTTGGTAAGTCAAACCTTGGAACTACTAAAGGCAAATCTTCCCTACGATGGACTTTTCTTTGACATACATGGGGCAATGAGTGTGGTCGGCCTCGATGATCCCGAAGGTGATTTTATTATCCGAGTGCGGGAAGTGGTAGGAAAAAAAACACTGATTTCTACCTCCATGGACTTGCATGGCAATGTGTCCAGAAGATTGGCACAGCACACGGATTTAATCACCTGCTACAGAATGGCGCCTCATGAGGATGCCATGCAGTCTAAAAAAAGGGCAGTAGATAATTTGTTGGAAAGACTGGAAACGGGTAAAGGAAAACCTACTTATAAAGCATGGATTCCCATTCCTATTTTATTACCGGGAGAAAAAACCAGCACTCGAATAGAGCCCGGAAAAAGTTTATATGCCAAAGTGGCTCCAACTACAAAAGAAGATGGTATTATAGATGCTGCGATTTGGATTGGTTATGCCTGGGCGGATGAACCGCGAAATCACGCTGTGGTGATGGTTACAGGAGACGATAAAGAAAAAGTAACAAATGCTGCAGAAATGCTTGCCCATAGTTTTTGGGACGTGCGCTCGGAATTTGTTTTTGTAGCGCCAACAGCATCGCTTCAGGAAAGTCTGGATAAGGCTATTGCCAGCAAAGTACATCCCTATATGATTAGTGATATGGGCGATAATCCCACCGCTGGGGGCGCAGGTGATGTCACCTGGACTCTTAAAGAAATTTTAGAGCATCCGGAATTTAAAGAGACAAGCGGTCCTTCTCTTATCTATGCTTCCCTCCCAGGGCCGGAATTTGTAGCTAAGGCGGTTGAAGTCGGTATCGGAGGTAAGGTCAGCGCACTAGCCGGCGCCGCTGTTGACAATCGTTTTGCGCCACCGCTACTCCTTTCCGGAACCATAGAAGCTATAGTACATGGCGATGAGCATGCCGAAACTGAGGTAGTAGTGAAAATAGGAAGTGTGTCGGTTATCGTTACCAAAAAAAGGAAACCCTATCATAAGGAAAGTGATTTTACCCGATTGGGACTGGATCCAAGAAAGTCGGATATCGTTGTGGTGAAAATCGGCTATTTAGTACCGGAACTATACAATATGCGTGCCGATTGGATTATGGCCTTGACTCCGGGAGGGGTAGATCAGGATTTAGAACGATTAGATTATAAACGCATTAATCGCCCTATGTTTCCTTTGGATACAGCTATGAAGCAACCCAATCTCACAGCACAACTTATTCCGTTGTCTAATGAAGAATAGACTAATTTTCTAATAAACAACTACTTCAATGAAATCAGTTCTCTTTTACTCTTTATATTTCTTTGTACTCACATCCGTGTTAGCGCAAAAACCCCAAATAGGTATAGCAGATTATGTTAAAAATGATAGTATTATTTCCGATATAGGTTTTGACTGTATGCTGGAATCGGTGGCCAGACTCATATCTCCAATAACGGTGTCTGATGAAGAGTTTGAAAAGAATAAGTTGTTCTTCGAACAAATGAAAACACCCATTTACGCCTTTAACATTTTTATCCCGGGAGAACTTAAAGTCGTAGGTCCCAATGTGGATGAAGCTGCTGTGCTAAGTTATGTTGAAAAAGTGATGCAGCGTTTGAGTCAAACTAAAACCCGGGTAATTGTTTGGGGTAGCGGCGGCTCACGGAGCTTGCCGGAAGGTTGGGACAAAAAAGAGGCCTTTAAGCAAATTATTGCTATGGGAAAGAAAATTGCTGCCTTGGGTCAGAAATATAATATTACTGTGTCCATGGAAAGTTTAAATACTTCAGAGTGCAATTTTATAACTTCAGTAAAAGAGGCCCTTTACGTAGTAAAGAAAGTAAACCACCCTAACCTTAGGCTAACCATAGATATTTACCACATGCTGAAAGATAATGAAGACCCGAAAATTATTTACAAGACTAAAAACTATCTTTTCCATGTAGAAATCGCAGAAAGAGAAGGTCGCACTGCTCCCGGTGTAGCCGGAACTGATTTTAAACCTTATCTTTTGCCCATGGCGAAGAACGGATATGCCAATAAAATCATTATTGAAGCGTATTATGATGACTTATCTACCATTGGTAAAATGACTAAAACCTACCTCCAAAACCAATTGGATGAAGTATATCGGTAGTTCAAGAGCGTGTATACCGCAAGGCTTTATTTCTTACCTTTAAAAAAGAACAAGTATCGTTTTTAATTTACAATTCGTTTATATGAACCACCTATATGCATTTGCTTGGTATATTTTTCTATTTATTTCGCCAATGGCTAGAAGTCAAGATGAACCTTTAAAAGTAGGGGTAGTTGGTTTAACACATTCCCATGTGCATTGGATTTTGGGACGGGAAGATTATGATGACATTCGAATAGTTGGCATTGTGGAACCAAATCTGGCTTTGGCACAACGTTATGCCACCCAACATGGTTTTGATATGGCCTTGGTTTACCAAACAATGGAAGAAATGATTACGGCAACTCAGCCCGAAGCGGTAACCGCTTTTGGTACCATTTACGAACATCTGGAGGTGGTAGAAATGTGTGCTCCCAAAGGAATTCACGTCATGGTAGAAAAGCCTTTGGCGGTTAGTTTGGACCATGCCCAAAGAATGGAGGCACTTGCAAAAAAACACAACATTCATTTACTTACCAATTATGAAACCACCTGGTATCCTACCAACCACAAAGCATACGAATTACTAAAAAATGGCACCATTGGCGATTTACGCAAAGTAGTTGTTCGCGATGGTCATCGGGGTCCGCTTAAAATTGGTGTGAACAACGAATTTTTAGATTGGCTCACCGATCCGATACAAAATGGAGGAGGTGCCTTAATGGATTTTGGATGTTACGGCGTAAACCTAATGACTTGGTTACAAGAGGGAAAAAGACCGGTATCTGTAACGGCCGTAACCCAGCAATTACAAGCCGAAAATAACCCTAAGGTAGATGATGAGGCCACCATAATATTAACCTACGACAATAGCACAGCTTTAGTTCAAGCTTCATGGAACTGGCCCATAGGTAGGAAAGACATGGAAATTTATGGTCTTACCGGGGCTATTTATGCAGATAACAGAACAAAGTTGCGTGTGCGTATCGCTGAGGGCTATGATGGTTTTAAAGAAGAAGCTTTTGATTTGGAGGAACGGGAAATGCCTTTAGACGATCCCTTTGCGCTATTAGAAGCAGTAGTTCGAAACAAAGTTATCTTGCGACCCTACGACTTGTCTTCTCTCGAAAATAATATGCTGGTGATGGAAATTCTTGAAGCGGCAAACCAAAGTGCCAAAACCAAACAAACCATAATCCTGACAGAATAATGATGTAAACACAAAAGTGATGAACGTTCGCAACGCTATACTTGGCTTTTTGCTTTTGCTGTCTGTTTGGTTGGAAGCTCAGGATTTGGTGCCTCCTATTCATAACTACAAGGTATTCGATTATAATGCCGCCAGTCAGAACTGGGGGTTAGCGACCGATGATGACGGTGGTTTGTTTGTGGCCAATAACAAAGGTTTATTGCATTTTAACGGAGAACAATGGCGCTTGTACAAATTACCGAATAATACCATCATTCGATCCGTGGCCTATGTAAAAGGTAGAATATACACAGGATCTTATGAAGAATTTGGCTATTGGACTATGAATAACCTTGGGCTGTTGGAATATACTTCCCTTACCCACTTGATGGATGGAAATGTCTTTACCAGCGAAGAGTTTTGGGAAATTATACCGTATAAAGAAAAGATTGTTTTCAGGTCATTTTTCAAAATTTATATCTACGAGAATAATGAGATAACAATGGTTCAACCGGAATCCATTGTTATGGACTTAGAGGTGTTTCAGGATAAATTGGTGGTAGCAGGAGATACCAAAGGCTTGTTTTGGTTAATGGAAAATAAGCTTGTTCCCTGGAAGAATCAGGAATTCTTAAATGACAAGATTATAGTGGATTTGGAAGTGCTTAACGGCAACTTGATTGTGGGTACAAAATTAGAAGGGTGCTTCATATTAAATAATGGGGTATATACCCCTTTGGATGAAAACATCAATCGGGAACTGAGGTTGCATCAGTTAAATAAAATCACCTATCTAAGTACTGGAAAATTAGCGTTTGGTACAATCAAAAATGGGATCTACTTATATGATATAAAGCGAAAATCAATTGAAAGGTTAAACCGGGAAACAGGATTACAAAACAATACCGTCTTATCCATGTTGCAATTTAAAGATGATTTGTGGATTGGATTGGACAACGGTATAGACCGGGTACAACTCAATTCTCCCATTACTTATTATACCGATTTTTCAGGAGTATTGGGTACCGTTTATGATATGACCACGTATAATGATGAGTTATATATGGGGAGCAATACCGGGGTATATACCTTCGTGGAAGACAGGCTTCAATTTTTGGAAGGCTCACAGGGACATGTATGGGATTTAGAGGTATTAGATGGTGATTTACTGGTGGGCCACAATACGGGAACATTTAAAGTAGCTAATGATAATTTGGAAAAATTAACCAGTTATGCAGGAGGATATCAGTTTACCAGAATTCCCGATGAAAAAACCACCTTTTTACAAGGTACCTATAACGGAATTGCCAAGTATCAAAAGGAAATGAATGGGAATTGGGCAGTTACGCGTATTTCGGGATTGGATTTTCCTGTCAAACAGTTCTGCTTTGAAGATAACAACACCATGTGGGTGGCTCATCCTTACAAAGGGCTATACAGAGTAAAGATTAACGCAACCCATGATACCATTTTAGATAGCAAGGAGTTCAGTACGAAGGAAATTCCAAATAATTACAACATTAAACTGTATAACATAAAAAATCAAATCATTTTACAAAGTGAAGGACTTTGGTATCGGTACGATCCCATTGCAGATAAAATTGATTTGTTTTCTGAATTCAGTGCCTTTAAAAATAAAGAACTCGTAAACCATGATAATGAGCATTTCTGGTTTATTGATAATGAAAACACCAAAGAGTTAATATATACTGATCTCAAACAGGATAGTTTAGTAATATTGCTGGAAACCCAAATGCGTAGACGACTGTTACCGGAGGCAGAGAATATGTTAAAGGTCAATGATTCTATATATTACTACACCTTGGGAGATGGTTTCGCTAAAATCAATTTTGTACAACTTACCCGAAGCATAAGGGAGTTTAGCCTGCCTAAACCTAAATTGGCCTATTTTAGGGATGAAGCACTGCTGTACCCACTAGATGGGAGTGAACCTTTCAAAATAACATATAAAAAATCCAGAGATATTACCATGCAGTTTGTGACTCCCGGGCTAGCCCAGCCCAAATATTTTTATCAACTTTCAGGGCCCAAAATTCAGCAGTTTTATATGGATAGGGGAACGGTTAATTTTCAAAATTTGCCCTACGGCGATTATGTACTTGAGGTATCTACGGTCGGCATAGGGAATAGAAGCTCCCTACCTTTAATAATTGAGTTTGAAATTAACCCGCCTTGGTATTGGTCGGTTACCGGCAAAATAGGGTATTTTCTAATACTGTTGGGAATAGTTTTTGGTATCAGAAAGTACAATAGATCCAAATTGCACCGAAAACAAAACGAGCTAAAACAACGCATGTTAAAACAACAGGAAGAGCAACTAATAGCATTAGAAAAGGAAAAAATGGCCAAAGAGGTGAGGTCTAAGCAAAAAGAATTGACCAGTACTGCTATGAATGTAGCCAAAAAGAATCAGTTGATATTGGAATTAAAAAGTATGCTCTTGCTTAACAAAGACAAGTTTACCAATCACCAACCCTATAAATCATTTATAAAGAAATTGGACCATTCTATTAATGATGATGAGGACTGGAGAAGTTTTGAAATCAACTTTAAAGAATTGCATGAGGACTTTTTCGAAATCCTTTTGGACAAATACAAGGGTCTCACTCCAAAGGACCTAAAATTGTGCGCCTACTTAAAAATGAATTTGTCGTCTAAGGAAATTGCACCCTTAATGGGTATTACTACAAGAGGCGTAGAGATCCATCGCTATCGATTGAGAAAGAAGCTTCAAATTGACGGCGCAGAGAATATATCAAATTTCCTTATCACCCTTAAATAAAAGGTGCTCATCCTATAAAATGGGTAAAACCCTCGTTAGCCAACTACATCATTTATACATCATAGTGTTAAAATTTTAAGCAAAACCTCTAATTGCGCTACTGCAATTGCCCTGTTTATCGCTTCTTGAGAAGAATGTTTTTATGATGTAGTTTTTATGTACCCCTACAACCAACAAGAACTACCCTATTTTGATAATTTAGCATTAATCTAACTCAATTTTTGAATAATTATGAAAATAGAAAACAAATTATTATTAATCTGTTTTTTGCTCTTTCAATTGGCTGTTCATGCTCAGGACAATATATCGGTTGTAGGAATCATTACAGATGTTAATGGTGAGCCCTTACCGGGCGCAAGTGTTTTGGTAAAGGGGACTACTACAGGGACTCAAACTGACTTTGATGGTAACTATATACTTAATGAGGTTCCCTCGGACGGAACATTGGTAATAAGTTATATTGGTTTTACCACACAAGAAGTACCAATTGATGGCAGAGCAACCATAAATAGTGTACTTCAGGAAGATGCTCAGGCTTTAGACGAAGTAGTCGTAATAGGCTATGGAGAAATTAGGTCCAAAGATTTGACTTCCGCTATCACGACTATCAAAGCGGAAGAACTGGTAATAAACCCTACCGGACAAGCCATGCAGGCATTACAGGGTAGAGTGGCCGGTTTGCAGATTGTTAACAGTGGTGGACCTGGACAGGCCCCTACGGTTAGAGTACGTGGGGTGGGATCGTACACGGATGGTGCCTCCGGACCTTTATATGTGGTAGACGGCGCCTTTTTTGATGATATTACCTTTCTTAACCCTTCTGATATTGCAACGGTATCTGTATTAAAAGATGCCTCAGCGGCGGCTATATATGGGGTTCGGGCAGCAAACGGCGTTGTTCTTATTGAAACCAAATCCGGTGCTTACAATAGAAAAGCAGAAATAACATATGATGGCTACACAGGGTACCAGGTGGCTCAGAACGTCTTAAAAGTTGCCAATGCAGAGCAATTTACTACCATTGCATTGGAATCCGGCTCAGCACCGGATGCTTCTTTTATTCAAAATGCCATGCAACGCTATGGTAGAAGTCGTGTTAATCCCAACGTACCTAATGTGAATACAGATTGGTATAATGAGATAATGAGACCAGCAACCATTCAAAACCACAGTATTGGGGTTACCGGGGGTAGCGATAACGCTACCTATGCCATTGGTGGAAACTTTTTTGCGCAACAGGGCTTATTGAAAATGGAAAATGAGTATCAACGATTTAACCTAAGAAGTAAAATTGATTTTAAGGTCAATGATTGGCTGACAGTAGGAGGAAATGCTGTAATGAGTAATTCTGTACGCTATGATGCTGAAAATTCGGCCTGGCGATTAGCGTATTTTGCAGTGCCGATTCTTCCCGTTTTCGATGAGCAAAACGTGAACGCTACTCCAGTAAGGTATGCCAATGCCCAAACGTTGGGATATAGAGGTGGGCAAAACCCTTTTCCTACAATGGATTTTAGTAATGATCGCTCGAAAATCAGAAATGTCCTTACTAATTTTTATGCACAATTTCAACTTGTTCCAAGCAAGTTAATCTTTAAAACGGCTTATAATCATAATTTTCAAACAGAGGAGCGAAGGGAAATCCGATTGCCTTACTTTATAGGCAATGATTTTCAAAGGGTTGATGCCTCTATCCTTAAAAGAAACATTACAATATCCAATCAGATTTGGGATAATACCTTAACGTTTACTGAGTCCTACGGAAAGCACAATTTTACGCTTCTAGGGGGTTCTTCCTTCCGGAATGAGTCTTTTGAATTGCTTCAGGCAAGAGGGCTTAATTTTCCTTTGGGAGGCGAAGAAGCCTATTTTCTGGAGCAGGCACAGACTATAGTTCAGGAAGATGTGAGGGATGACGGTAGAAAGGAATATGGCCTGTCTTTCTTTGGGCGTTTGGCTTATAACTACGATGACCGGTATTTGTTATATGCTACCTATCGGGCGGATGGAACGAATAAATATCAGGAAAAATGGGGCTATTTTCCCACGGTTGGAGCAGGTTGGGTACTTTCAGAAGAATCGTTCATGGAAAACAACGGGATTTTCGATTTTCTAAAATTCAGAGGTAGTTGGGGTAAGCTGGGGAATGATAAAGTGCCTTCCAGTGAAGGATCCATTACTTCCAGTGTGGTAACCACAGCATTAGGGGATGTTTTATTTAGTGGGGTAAACACCAGTAGCGACTTTACTGCCTTGAGGTGGGAAGTTACCGAAGAAATTAATGGCGGTATTTCAGCAAGGATGTTCCAAAGTAACTTATCGATTGAGGCAGATTATTATGTGAGGGATACAAGAGACGCCGTTATTCCGGTTTTACGTCCACTAATTCCAGGAAGTACAAGACAAAATATTGGAGAGATACGAAATCAAGGTTTTGAAATTGCCCTTAATTGGAGCAAACGGGTTTCGGATGATTTTAGTTACCAGCTTGGAGGAAATTTTGCAACTTTAAAAAACACGGTTCAGGATTTGGGCGGCCAACCATTTCTGGATGCCGGTACAGCAGAGTTCAGACAACGGTCTATTGTAGATGAACCCTTATTTGCATTTTATGGACGAGAGGTCATTGGCGTTTACCAAAATGATGCAGAGATTCAGGCAGATCCTGTTGCGGTTGCTAATAATTTGGTTCCCGGGGATTTAAAATTTAGAGACATAAACGGGGATGGAAACATTACCGATGATGATAGAACGGTTTTGGGCTCTTTTCTCCCTTCCTATTCTTTTGGGGTTAATTTGGGTTTTGAATACAAGGGATTTGATTTTACCGCCAGTGGATTAGGTCAGGGTGGAAATAAGATATTGAATCGTAAACGAGGGGAGATTATTTTCACAAATGACACCAATATTGACAGGGACTTTGCCATTAATCGCTGGCACGGCGAAGGAACCTCTAATAGTTATCCTTCTGCTGCCGGCATTCGAAAGGGATGGAATCAACGTTTAAGCGATTTCTTCGTGGAAGATGGGGACTTCTTTAGAATTCAAAATTTAACTTTGGGATATACAATAAACAAAGGTGGAGAACGAAAAGGAATTCCGCAGACCAGAATTTATATCACCGCTGAAAAACCTTTGACGGTTTTTAATTATAACGGATTCAACCCGGAAGTACCAGATGGTGTAGACAATCAGACCTATCCTGTGCCCGCAGTCTACACTATGGGAGTGAATATAAAAATTTAAAAAAAATAGCTATGCAACTTTTAAAGAAAATCAAATCAATAGCCCTATTAACCCTCTTTGGATTGGGTATTTGGGGATGTACAGACAAATTGGATGAGCCGGAATTGAACAACAATTTTGCAGAAGGTACAGACTTCAACAAAACTGAAGATATGAAGCTCTCTCTTATCGGGGTCTACGCAGCATTTCAAGATCGGGGTTGGGAACAGCCTTTGCTTATATCGGTTAGAGGAGATGATGTAAATTCCGGCGGGTTGGGAGACCAACCTGAGTATGGTGACACAGATCGTTTTATTTACAATAAGGATTATTGGATGTATAATTCCCTTTGGCAGAATATGTATGTAGACATTATTACGGCACATACTGCCATGGAACAAATTGCCAGATATCAGGAGTTGGCCAATGAATCGGGTGTAGCTCTTGGAAATCAATACATAGCAGAGGCCAAAGTGCTAAGAGCTATTATTCTGTTTCATATATCGCAAACTTGGGGAAGCGTCTTTATACCTGAATCATCAGACACGGCCTTGTTGTTAGATGTTACAGAATTACCTACACAGGCAATGGTAATGCAACATATATCTGATCAAATGGACGAAGCTGCTCCTTTCCTGCCACAGGGGCGTCCCAACAACCGGACAGATATTCCCGGCGGGGTAACCATAAATACCGCATTGGCAATAAAGGCTTTGGCGAATCAGGAATTACAAAATTATCAGGCCGTAGCAGATGCGGCAGGTCAGATTATCAATTCCGGTGCCTTTAGCCTGTATCCGGATTTCTATGAGCTTTTCAAAACCCCCGGAAAATTAAGCGATGAAATTATTTTGGATATGCAATATTCCGATTTGGGACAAGGACAAGGCGATCGATTTGGTCATCTCCTGGACCCATATGGTCCTCAAAACTGGACTCCGGCGGTAGATGGTGCAAGTAGTGGATGGGGCTTTTTTGAACCAAGCATGAAGTTTATAAAATTTATGTTAGACAGGGGAGAGACGGTAAGATTAGAAACCAGTGTACTCTTCACAAATAGAGGAATAGCGGAATTGCAAACTGATCCGGCTTATGCCAGTTTGCCCGGTTTTGTGTCCAATACCACCCGTGACGGGGATGTTATAAATGATTATGCACGTGCCTTATTTGCGAGCGGAAAGCACTATTTGCCTTCCAATCAGTTGATTGAGGGAAGGACGGCATATGGAAGTAATAAAAATTACAACATCATACGCTACGCTGAGGTTTTACTGATGTATGCAGAGGCCGTCGCTCAGGGGGCCAGTGCTTCTTCCATGAGTGCAGATCAGGCAGTTAATCTTGTAAGAGCTCGGGCCGGATTGGCTCCTCTAAGCGGTGTTTCTCTGGATCAAGTCATTGAAGAAAAGTATGCTGAACTGAGTATGGAATGGGGGAAACGCTATTTTGATTTAATCAGATTAAAGAGATTTAATGAATTGAGTTATGACGGCAGAACTTTTTCAGAAGATAAGACCTTCCTTCCTTATCCTCAAGCGCAAGTAGATCAGTTCCCGCTATTGGGCAATTAATTAATGATAAAACAGATGGAACTCATGAAAAACATAAATTATATCCTGACAACCGGCATCATCTTCTTGTTTCTAGTTGGTTGCGATCAGGGAATCGATGGTATTACGCAGGTAGATCCGGGAGCAGATTTATCTGCACCAGTTGTAAAAATTAATTATCCAACCCCCGGAGTAAAAATAAAAGTGTTGGAAGCTGTAACTTCAATAACCATTGATTTTGAAGTGACGGACGATATTGAAGTGGCCTCTGTAGCAGTAGCGCTAAATGGGGTAAATATTGGTAATTTTTCAGATTTTAAAGACTATCGCAGAGTGTTAATAGATGATTTTGTCTATGACCAAATTACAGATGGCAGTCATGAATTAACCGTTACCGGAACAGATATAGAGGGTAAATCTACCTCTTCATCAGTAACTTTTGAGAAAGAACCTGCCTATACACCCTTATATGCCGGGGAAATATTTTACATGCCCTTTGATGGGGATTATACGGAATTGGTAAGCATAAGTCCGGGAACAAGAGTTGGCTCACCGGGCTTCTCAGGTGAAGGTGTGGTAGGATCTAATTCTTATGATGGCGCTGCTGATTCTTATGTCACGTTTCCGGCAGAAGGTCTTTTAGGAGCAGAGTTTAGTGCTGCTTTTTGGTATAAATTAGATGCTGATCCAGACAGAGCGGGTATCTTGGTTATCGGACCTCCGGATTTGGCTAATCCCGGTAATCAAAATAACCGTACCAGTGGATTCCGTTTTTTTCGTGAAAATGCGGATGGAAACCAACGCTTTAAACTTAATGTAGGAACAGGTGCCGGCGAAAGCTGGTTTGATGGTGGAGCAGCAGCAGATGTGGCTCCGGGATCTGATTGGACACACATGGCCTTTACTATCGGGGCAGCACAGGCTACTGTTTACATCAATGGAGAAATAGTAAGTCAAGGGAATTTTCCCGGAGTAAACTGGTCTAATTGTGATCTTATTTCAATTATGTCCGGTGCTCCACGGTTTACCGAATGGGGACACTTAGCAGATAGAAGCAGCATGGATGAACTTCGACTTTTTAATCGTGTGCTTTCTCAGGATGAAATTCAAGGCATTATTGCCACGGAATCCGGGTTGGCATCAGGCTATACTCCCACCTATGCCGGGGAAATGTTCTATATGCCGTTTGATGGAGACAATAAAGAACTATTTCGAAATACCGATGCTACTGTGGTAGGTACAACCGGTTTTGCAGGAGAGAGCGTAAAAGGAGCCAATGCCTTTGCAGGTGCAACAGGTTCTTATTTAACACTACCTTCAAACGGATTGACAACAGAGGAATTCAGCGCCACTTTTTGGTACAAGGTAAATGCAGATCCGGACAGGGCTGGTATACTAGTGATGGGTCCCGAAGATGTAGATAATGCAGGGTATCCCGGTATACAGAACTTACGAACCAGTGGTTTCCGATTCTTTAGAGAGGGTAGTGCGACAAATCAAATCTTAAAACTAAATGTAGGCAGAGGTAGTGATGAAAGTTGGTTTGACGGTGGTGCCAGTGCAACCTTGGATGTTGCAGCCGGGGAATGGGTACATATTTCATTTACCATATCAGGAACGAATGCGGTAGTTTATTTTGATGGAGAAATTGTGGCAGAGGGTAGCTTTACGGGTATAGACTGGACGGGATGTGATATCCTGACTATTGGTTCTGGAGCCCCCAGATTTAATGAGTGGGGTCATTTGTCTGATCCTAGTTTTATAGATGAATTACGATTGTACAATAAAGCCTTGACGCAAGAAGAGATTCAGAATATCAGAAATGCGGATCTGTAGCACTTAGTGAAAAGGAAATAAAGTTGCACTTGAAACCTGTTGAAGAGCCGGTTTACAAAGTGTTCATATAAATTTTTGTTAGTAGAGAGGTATGAGGTTAGTTTTAATTGTGGTTTTTTTGGCTGTTGTTCCTCTAGTAGCGGGGTGCAACGGCCATAAAGCCAAAGAAGGAAATAACGTGTCGGAAATAGAAGGCAAACCGGAAATGACTGACGAGGAGTTACTAGATAAAGTGCAAAGACAAACCTTTGATTATTTTTGGGAGGGTGCAGAACCCATATCGGGCTTGGCTAGAGAGCGTGTCCATTTAGATAATGACTATCCGCAAAATGATCAGGATGTAGTTACTACAGGGGGTTCCGGATTTGGACTCATGGCTTTATTGGTTGGTGTAGAACGCAATTATATTAGCAGAGAGCAAGCATTGGAACGCTTTGAGCGCATTGTAGGATTTCTGGAAAAGGCAGATCGGTTCCATGGGGCATGGCCACATTGGTTGCACCCCAGTGGAAAAACCGCGCCATTTAGCAAAAAAGATGACGGAGGAGATTTAGTCGAAACAGCTTTTTTAATTCAAGGCTTGTTAACGGCAAAAGAGTTTTTTGACCTAGATAATGATCGGGAAAAATCGCTTCGTGGAAAAATTCAACAATTATGGGAAGAGGTTGAATGGGATTGGTATACTAAAGGGGGTGAATCTGTCCTCTATTGGCATTGGTCACCTAATTATGGCTGGGAAATGAATTTTCCGGTAGGCGGCTATAATGAATGTCTCATAATGTATGTGCTGGCAGCTTCGTCTCCAACACACCCCATTAAAAAGGAAGTGTATGAAAAGGGTTGGGCCCGCGGCGGTGACATAAAAAATGATACCCTCGTTTATGGATTAAGAACCATCTTGGATCATTATGAACATGATTCAGCCGCTGTTGGACCTTTGTTCTGGGCGCATTATTCTCATTTAGGTTTAGATCCTAATGGGTTGAAGGATCAGTATGCAGATTATTGGGAACTGAATACTAATCATGCTCAAATTCACTATAAATATGCACTAGACAATCCCCTTAAGTTCAAAGGTTATGGGGAAAATTTATGGGGATTAACCTCCAGCTACTCCATGAATGGTTATGATGGGCATCGTCCGGGCAACGATTCCGGGGTAATATCCCCAACTGCTGCACTTTCCTCTATGCCTTACGCGCCGAAGGAAAGTATGCAATTTTTGAGGTATATGTATACGGAGCAGGATTCTTTAATTGGAAAATTTGGACCCTACGATGCTTTTAGTCTGGAGCACGAATGGTATTTACCACGGTATTTGGCTATAGATCAGGGTCCTATTCCGGTAATGATAGAAAATTACAGAACCGGTCTCTTATGGAAGTTATTTATGAAGAATAAGGACGTAAAAAATGGATTGCAGAAACTAAGTTTCAAAAGTCCGTATTTGGAATAAATGAGACAACTATCTACCATAGTACTTGGCTGCATTGTACTTTTTTTTTCCTGTGCAGAGGATGATTATACTTATACCCCTCCCCAAATTCCCGACCCGGATCCAATTGTAGAAGTTCCGGTGTTAAGTGATGACGAATTGTTAGATTTGGTACAGCGGGAAACTTTTAAATATTTCTGGGATTACGCCAATGGCGATTCAGGTGCTGCAAGAGAAAGATTTCACCCGGATGACCCTTCTTTTGATGCCAATACAGTAGCCTCCGGGGGTACCGGTTTTGGGTTAATGAGCATTCTGGTGGGGTTGGAACGCGGTTTTATATCCCGGGTACAAGCCGTGGAGCGTTTGACCCAAATCATCGATTTTTTAGAGAATGCAGACCGTTTTCACGGGGCTTGGTCCCATTGGATTAACGGATCTAATGGCAGTGTCATACCATTTAGCACTTTAGATAATGGCGGAGATATCGTCGAAACTGCTTTTGTGGCTCAGGGGCTAATCTGTGTAAAAGAATATTTTAAAGATGGGGATAGTGTAGAATTGGCTTTGGCCGATAAGGCAGATGCTTTGTGGAAAGGAATAGAATGGGATTGGTACACCAACGGTCAAAACACCCTATTATGGCATTGGAGTCCTAATAATGGTTTTGCCATAAACTTGCAGCTTAAAGGGTATAATGAAACCCTCATTGCTTATGTCCTAGCAGCATCTTCTCCGAATTACTCAATTGAAAAGGTAGTTTATGATAACGGGTGGGCATCCAATGGCGGGATACAATCTATTAATAGCAGATATGGTTTTCCACTTTATGTAAGGCATTCTAGTGCGGAGGAGTACGGTGGACCTTTGTTTTGGGCGCATTATTCTTTTTTGGGTTTAGATCCCAATGGCCTTTCTGACGAATATGCCAATTACTGGGAAGTAAATAGGAGTCACGTGATGATCAACTACAATTACTGTGTTGATAATCCATCTAACTATACAGATTATGGAACAGATGCTTGGGGTCTTACAGCAAGCTATTCCCGAAACAGTGACGGAAGTTTAGGATATTCCGCTCATAGCCCATCTAATGATTTAGGAATTATTTCCCCAACGGCCGCCATTGCTTCCCTTCCTTATGCCCCGGAAGAATCACTTAAAGCAATGCATTTTTTTTACCAAAAAAAAGATAAGCTTTTGGGACCTGCAGGCTTTTATGATGCTTTTGCTCCCGCAAACAATTATTGGGTAGCCGAGGCTTATTTGGCAATAGATCAAGGTCCCCAAATCATTATGATAGAGAACTATAGAACCGGACTTTTATGGCGTTTGTTTATGCAGAATGAGGAGGTTCAAAACGGTTTAACCAAGCTTGGATTTAATTTTTAAAAGAAGGTTCCTAAAATCGCTGTTTTTTGTATTTTCATTTGTCACTCATAACTAACCAACCATGGAAACACTACTCAGAAAGTTTGGCATAATTAGTATGTTGCTACTAAATTGCCTCTGGCTATTAGCACAAAATTCGCAGCAAACCTATTGTAATCCGATCAATATAGATTATGGATATACACCGATTCCCAATCTGGCAGAACAGGGAAAACACAGAGCTACCGCCGATCCGGTCATTGTTAACTTTAAAGGAACCTATTTTTTGTTTTCAACCAATCAATGGGGCTATTGGTGGAGTGAAAATATGCTGGATTGGAATTTTGTACCCAGGAGATTTCTTTTACCGCATCATAAAACCTATGATGAATTATGTGCTCCTGCGGCTTTTATAATGAAAGACGAGCTGTATGTAGTAGGATCAACCCACGGTCCAAGCTTTCCAATTTGGAAAAGCAAGAACCCCAAAAAAGACGAGTGGGAAATTGCGGTGGATTCCTTAAAAGTTGGGGCCTGGGATCCAGGATTTTTATACGATGAAGAGAAAGATAAACTTTTTCTGTATTGGGGTTCCAGCAACGAATATCCACTATTGGGAACTGAAATAAATACCAAAACCCTTCAATCTGAAGGGTATGTAAAACCGTTGATATCACTACATCCCGAAGATCATGGTTGGGAACGTTTTGGCGAATACAACGACAATTCATTTTTGCAACCTTTTATGGAAGGGGCATGGGTCACCAAATACAATGACAAATACTATTTACAATATGGCGCTCCGGCCACGGAGTTTAGCGGCTATGCCGATGGGGTTTTTGTAAGTAAAGACCCTCTGGATTTGTTTGTCTATCAAACTCATAATCCCTTTTCCTATAAACCGGGTGGATTTGCCCGAGGAGCTGGTCATGGGGCTACGTATCAGGACAACGGCGGAAATTGGTGGCATGTGTCTACTATAATTTTGGGACAAAAAAATAATTTTGAACGCCGTCTTGGAATTTGGCCTGCCGGATTTGATAAAGATGATGTGCTATACTGCAATACGGCCTATGGCGATTACCCTACCTTTCTTCCTAAATCAGGAGCGAATCACATAGAAGGCCTTTTCACCGGTTGGATGCTGCTCAATTACAATAAGCCGGTTCAAGTTTCCTCAACCTTGGGAGGCTACCAACCAAATTTTGCCGTTGATGAGGATATGAGAACCTATTGGTCCGCTAAAACCGGAGATAAAGGAGAATGGTTTCAAACTGATTTGGGTGCTGTTGCTACCATAAATGCCATTCAAATAAACTATGCCGATCAGGATGCGGAATTTATGGGAAAAACGCTGGATAAATTTCATCAGTACAAAATTATGGTATCCAATGATGGAAAAAAGTGGAGCACCTTGATTGATAAAAGTCAGAACAAAACTGATGTTCCTCATGATTATATTGAACTGGAAAAACCCGCCAAAGCCCGTTACGTTAAGCTGGAAAACATTACGATGCCTACCGGAAAATTTGCTTTGAGTGGTTTTCGTATTTTCGGAAAAGGTTCTGGGAATGCGCCCAATCCGGTAGAGAAATTTATGGTGCTCCGCGCCGATCCTAAAAAGTACGGTGAACGCAGAAGTTCCTGGATACGTTGGCAACAAAACGACTTGGCTGATGGCTATGTCATTTATTTCGGAAAGTCTCCTGATAAATTATATGGCAGTATTATGGTCTATGGTAAAAACGACTATTTCTTCACAGGGATGGATAGAACCGATGCATATTACTTTCAAATTGAGGCTTTTAATGGTAATGGCATGAGTAAACGCACAGAAGTCATTAAAGTGGAATAACGAATTATTCTTTGTCCAATAACAAGATAGTATGCAATAGCACATTGGTACCATTGGCCATATCATTTGCAGCACTAAATTCTTTGGGAGAATGACTTATGCCTCCTTTACTGGGAATAAAAATCATTCCGGTAGGTGCAATAAGGGCCATTTCTTGAGCATCGTGTCCGGCTCCACTTTGCATTTGCATTGCGGAAAGACCTAAGCCACGAGCGGCTTTCTTAATGATATTCTGAATAGTATTATCTGTTAAAGCAGGTTTGGAATTCACCTCTAAAGGTATAAAAGAGACTTGAAGTCCGGCTTCTTTGGCAATTTTTTCACCGGCAAGTTTAATGGAATCATATACTTTTTGAATTACTTCTAAAGAAAGATCCCTGATTTCCAAAGTGGCTACTACTTTTCCGGGTATTACATTGGGTGCTCCCGGTTCCGCTTTTATTCTACCTACAGTACCTACCTGTTTGCCTTCAAAACTGGCGGTAATCTCATTGACAGCTACAATAAATTTTGAAGCCGCCAGAAGCGCATCTTTACGCATGTTCATTGGAGTGGTACCTGCATGGTTGGCAAAACCAGTAAATTCAACATCCCACCATTGTAATCCAACTATCCCCTCAACTACCCCAATATTAATTTGTTCCTGTTCTAAAATACCCCCTTGCTCTATATGCAACTCCAAAAATGCGGCTAAATCTCCTTTTCTACGTGTTACTTTCTCAATTTGAGTTGTATCACCTCCCAGTCGCATGAGACCCTCTCCTATGGAAAATCCGGTAGAATTAATCACTTTTAAAGTTGACGAAGTTAGTCCCCCTACCATAGCTTTACTGCCCATGACACCACCTTCCTCATTCGAAAAAATGATAAGTTCTAAAGGATGTTTGGTTTTAATGTTCTTGGTATTTAAAACTTCTATAATTTCTATCGCCGCCATAGAACCTACACACCCATCATAGTTCCCTCCGCCAGGTACACGGTCTATATGAGATCCAAAAGCGATTGGTTTTTTTGAGGGATCCGTGCCTTCTCGTTTACCTGTGATGTTACCTGCAAAATCAACGGAAACCTCTAGTCCAAGTCGCTTTAATTCACTAATGACCCAAGCCCTTGCCTCAAGATCCGCATCACTAAATGCAACTCTTTCAGTTTCACCATTGAGTTGTTTTCCAAATTCAGCTAATTTAAAAATTAGCGCCTCCAGACGTTCTTGGTTTACTTTTGGCTGTACATCCTTTTGAAAAGCTTGTGCATAGTAACCCATAAGGATTAGAAAAAAGAAAATTACTCTACAAAGCATAAGGAAGTTTTTTAAAATCTAAATATATTAAAAATTTAAGGCAGGCATCGTATTGCTGTAGTGTTTACTCCTATTTTCTAAATGTCAACTCTTAAGAGGCTTAACCATTCCCAGATGAAATCGTTACCTTCTTTTTATTCTAGCCACACTTACCGCTTGCCTTAGGGGATAGACCGCAGGCCCAAACTGATTGTAGAGCGCTACGTCAGCAGCATCTCTTCCTAAACCAACGGTTACATATCCTCCTCTTGGTCCTTTTTGTGTGGCATCAAAAGTGTACCAGCGTCCACCAACAAAAGCTTCAAACCAGGCATGCATGTCCATGGGCTCTAACTCGTGTAAATAGCCTACTGCGATTCGTGCCGGAATGCTTAAACTACGGCATAAGGCTATGCCTAAATGAGAAAGATCTCTGCAAACTCCGGATTGTCTCATATTTACATCTACTGCTGACATAGGGATGTTACTACTTCCGGGAACATAACTTACATGCTCCCTTAACCAATTGGTGATACGTTCTACTTGATCATATCCCGGTTGGGCATCGGCAGTTATTTCGGAGGCCATATCGCTAAAGCGATCTGACTCACAGTATCTACTGGGCAGTAGGTAGCTAAGGACAGCATCTGGTAAATTTTGAACCTCTACAAAAGGGGCACTGGGAGCCGTATCAATAGTATCTGAGATGCGCACGGAAGATTTGGTTTTAACAGAAAATTTACCGGGAGAAGCAATTAACCTTTGACAGAGATTGCCATACCCGTCGGTAAACTCTATTACATCTACAAAGGGAGTTATTTTGTATTCTTCAGAAGCAACCCATTGTTGTGCCCCGCTTCGGGGACGTAACATTAGAATAAAAGGGGTTGCTATCTCAATTTGAAAGGATAAGTCACATTTAATTTCCAGCCACATAGATTGTATAATTCTTTATCAGTAATCATTATTTTTAGGGGTTCTAATGTTGGGCAACTATATCCACAGCTACCTTTAGTTTACTTTTTCCACTGCCGTAAACCACCCCTTTTAGTGGTGGAACATCATAATAATCCCTTCCCCAACCCACAACAATATGTTGATCTAGGGGTATTTTGTTGTTCGTTGGATCAAAATCTACCCAGCCGAAATTTGGAACGTAAACAGAGAACCATGCATGAGAGGCATCTGCGCCGACCAATTTTGGTTTTCCCGGTGGCGGTAAGGTTTCAATATAGCCACTTACGTAGCGTGCAGGGAGTCCGACTGCACGAAGACAAGCAATGGCTATTTGTGCAAAATCCTGGCACACGCCTTTCTTCTCTTGCATCACCTCATTAATTGGGGTTGAAATACTTGTGAAACCGGAAACAAATTTAAAATCGGTATAAATACGTTGCATTAACTCATAAGTTGCATCAAATACGGAACGATCTCCTCGGAACGAAATTTCTGCATAATTACGAATACTTTCGTCTGTATCCCGAATAAAAATTGACTCTAAAACAAATTGCTTTGCTTCTAAAATAGCAAGGTTGGTTCCCTTTAAAGCCAAAATGGCATCATTTAAGGTAACAGACTTGCAGGCAGGCGAAAAAAAGGATTCATGATACTGAGCAAAATCTCTGATAATTTTACTTTTTGTAGTAACTTTTAATTCTTTATGTGGCTTTTGAATTGAGAATCTGGTTATGTAGTTTCCAAAAAAATCTATTCGTTCCGAAACTTCTGAGGGTTGAGGTTCTATATCCATTTGATACTCCAGTACTTTCTGCCCTAGCGCATCTCTTGGGCGTAAGGTGGCAATATTATGGCAATAACTTACCGAGGCGTTATAGCTGTATTTTGTGATGTGGCTTACGGAATAAATCATTTTATATCGGGAATGCTGAGGTAACCAATTGGTTTTGAGAATAGGTATGATTAAAATAGGTATTTGTAATGGACTGAGAAGCTTTAAAAAGTAAATCTCCCAATTGAGCAAATAGATCATCCAGATTCCTACGGAAATCTTCATCGCCTTTCTCCGTTTTAGCCAAGATTTCAGAATTGATTAATCTTAGTTTTGAAAATGCCTCAAAAACATGCTTTTGATAATCTGTTAATTGATCTGAATTTTGAGAATGGGGTAACCTGGCAATATCTTTTTGTACCCTATTTAATTGAAAAGTTAAAGACCTGGGATATTCCAAATCCAATAAAATTAAATCTAAAACGTATTCCAAACGAATGTACGAGCGATAACTATACCGATATATATTAAGGCTTTCATGACTCACAAGAACACACTCAAGCAATTCATATTCCAATTGATCTTCGTACTTAATAGTCAATAAAGATCTGCATTTGGTAATGGTTAATATACTTTGCTCTAATTGAAGGCCAATGAAATAGAGCAATAGGCCTTGTTGAACCATAATACTTTCCTCTATAAGGCCCATAAAAGCGATTAAGCGAGTTATGAGTTGATTAAGTACCTTAGTTATCTTGGTAATATTTTTATCAGGATCATCTTCCAGGGAACGCCAAATTTTTTGAATATTCTCAAATACCCTCCACATATCGGAAGACCACAAATTACGAATGGAATAATAAGAATTGCTAAACATTCCAAGCGTATGGGCTAAACTTCCGTCCCTGTTAGTATCAAATAATATAGATAGCAATTCTTTATACGGATTATCCATGGCGTCATGGCCATTTTCCTCTGCTTCCAGAAATCCCGGGTATGTACCGGTAAGCTGTGTTACTGATTGTAATAACACTTTTAGCTTCTCAGATTTTGGCCTTTCATCCATACTTTGAACAGAAGTCATCTGTTTTAAGACCATTCTGATAAAGCGGGCATTAACAAGAGTTCGGCCCACATATCTTCCGGCCCAATATAAATTTTCAGCAGTGAGACTCGGAAGATCTTTTAAACCGGAAGCAGAGATACCGGATTTACGATTCCAATCAAATGTTTTACTATCTATGCTAGGCGTGTCTTCTAAAATCCAAAAATCTTTACTAGTGCCACCCCGTTGATTGGAAACGCGAAGATTTCCTCTTTCCGGAGCTACACGAATAAGACCTCCCGGCATTACACTATAACCTTCTTTACTTGCAATGGTGAAAGCCCGAGCAACCATATTTCTAGGCTCAAAGGAACTGTCTGTAAAATTTGGAACAGTAGAAAAATTGATTTTTTCCTGAGCAACAAAGCGATAAGGACGTGCATTTATTTCTTTTTTCAGGGAGTCTAATTCTGCCTGACTCATGTATTCCCCAAAATTAATATTCTCCCTATTTGTTCTGTCAATTCTTTTAATTACCAGATTAGAGAGATTATTTAAGACGTATTGTTTTTCTTTTTCCTGACCGCACCACCAAGAGGCTATTTGAGGTAAAATGAGTTCTTCTTTTAGAAAATATCTAGAAATGGAGGGCATAAAAGGAATAAGTCCGGGATTTTCCAGAACACCGCATCCAATAGGATTAATAACAGAAACATTTTTGCGTCGAACAACATCCAGAAGTCCGGCAACACCCAAATGAGAATCTTCTCTTAACTCCAAGGGGTCTGTAAAAACATCGTCAACCCGTCTTAATACTACATCAATTTGTTTTAATCCCTGCAGTGATTTCATCCAGAGAAAACCATCCCTAACCACTAGATCATTCCCTTGAACCAAAGGATACCCTAAGAAGGAGGAAAGATATGCGTGTTCAAAATACGTTTCGTTAAAGGACCCCGGTGTAAGAATTACAATAGTCGGGTTATCGTTCTTTTTTGGCGCAGCACTAATTAATAATTGATTAAAGTCGTGAAAAAATCCGGATAATTTTTTAATATTCATTTTGCTGAACATCTCCGGCAGAATTCTATTGGTTGTGGCCCTGTTTTCAAGAGCATACCCCATTCCGGACGGAGCCTGAGTACGGTCGTTTACCACCCACATTCTACCGTCTATGCCTCTCGCAAAATCTGCCGCATGTATGCAAAGGTGTTTTTCAGTATTATAATCAATACCGTTGCATTGACGTAAAAATCCGCTATGGGCATAGATTACTTCATGGGGAAGAACCCCGTTTTTTATGAGTCGCCTTTCGCCATAAATATCTTTAAGAATCAGATTTAGGATTTCAGCACGCTGTTTTAATCCGGCTTCTATAGTTTTCCACTCACTTTCATGCAATAAGAATGGAACTACATTAAGATTCCATGGTCGATGTAATCCTTTAGGATCATTATAAACATTATAGGTTACTCCATTTTCTGCCAATAACCAATCAATATCTTTTTGACGATTAACCAGCCCCTGATTTCCAATTCGCTTGAATACGGATAAGAGCGATTCCCAATTTCCTTTTATACCCATTTCCCGGGTAAACATCTCATCATTGGAATAATCTGCAAAATAGTTATCGAACCAAGTATTTGTCTTTACGGCCATTCAAAGAATTATTTTCGTTTTTTTCGCATATCCAGAACATGTGGGTATTCTGCATTTGCAGGGATTTCTGTATACGCAAATGTACTGGAACCCATCTTGGGCTCCACCATTCTACCCACAAAATTAGATACGGGACCGGTTTCAGACGGTGTTATTTCACCTTGGGTATGTCCAAAATCCCAGAATCTATTAATTCTCCTGGATTCTGCCTCATAACTATTGACGGGATAAGAATCGTAAGAGCGACCTCCGGGATGTGCCACAAAATAGGTGCATCCACCAATTGACTTTTTATTCCATAAGTCTACGACATCAAAAACCAATGGTGTATCAACATCAATTGTGGGATGCAAAGCAGACCAAGGATTCCATGCCTTATAGCGTACCCCTGCCACAAATTCCCCCTTGGTTCCGGTACTACTTAACTGTACCTTAACTCCGTTACAAGTAATTGCATAACGCTCTTCTGTAAAATTAGAAACTTTTATCTGTACTCGCTCCAAAGATGAATCTACATATCTTGCAGTGCCCCGACCGGACATTTCTTCTCCCAAAACATGCCATGGTTCTATTGCCATACGTAGCTCTATCTGCATGTTATTAATTTCTACCATACCATACAAGGGAAATCGAAATTCAAAAAATGGATCAAACCAGTCTAACTTAAAGGGATATCCTTCATCATTTAATTGGGAAACAATATCTTTTATATCTTCCTTGACATAATGTTCTAACAAAAATTTATCATGTAATTCTGTTCCCCAGCGCACCAAATTGTGTTTATAGGGTTTTTTCCAAAACCAGGCTACAAGGGTTCTGACCAATAACATTTGCATTAAACTCATTTGCGCATGAGGGGGCATATCAAAAGCCCTGAGTTCTAAAATGCCAAGTCTTCCCGAAGTTGAATCCGGTGAATACAGTTTATCTATACAAAATTCTGCCCGATGGGTATTGCCTGTTATATCAGTTAATAAATGCCTGAAAAGACGATCCGTGAGCCAAAATGGAACTTCCCGGTCTTCGGGAATCTGACTGAATGCAATTTCCAGTTCGTATAAGTTTTCGAGTCGGGCTTCGTCTACTCTGGGGGCCTGACTTGTTGGCCCTATAAAGGCCCCTGAAAATAGATAGGACAGACCGGGATGATGTTGCCAAAAGGTTAGTAAACTTCGTAATAATTGTGGATTTCGCAATAGCGGACTATCTGCCGGGGTTACACCACCAAGGGTTACATGATTGCCCCCGCCGGTGCCAGTATGCTTTCCATCTAACATGAATTTTTCCGTACCTAGTCTACATTTTTTGGCTTCCTCATAGAGCGTAAGCGTATTTTCTGTAAGCTCCTGCCAATTTTTTGAAGGGTGTACATTGACCTCTATAACCCCCGGATCCGGAGTTACTTTAAGAACCTCTATTCTGTTGTCTCTTGGGGGTTCATAGCCTTCTAAAATTATGGGTACCTCAAGCTCTTTGGCGGTAGCCTCTATAGCTGCAATAAGGTCTAAAAAGACTTCAGCAGTGTCCACTGGAGGTAGAAAAAGAAATAGTTTGTTGTCACGAACTTCTGCACAAATAGCAGTGCGTACAAAAGGTTGTTTTCCGCCGGGTTTGTTTGACCTATTAGTTACTTCCAATCTTTTATTTAAAGCTTCGGCGTAGGGTTCTAGTGCCGGTTTTATATCAAATAAATCGGGTTCAGTATTAGGTTCTGACGGCACTTCCGGATCAGCAATCAAGGATTCTAATGGTAATCGTAAACCAATAGGGGAGTTCCCCGGAATTAAATACAGTGAATTTCTTCTGAATTTCCACGGGTTGGTTATCCACACATTTCCTGATTTGGATAACGGCAGCACCTGACCCACAGGTTTACCCATCCCTTTTTCAAGAATTTCTCCTAATTTTTTGCGAACCGAATGTTCATTTTTATCATATTCCAGAGGATTAACATCTACTGGTAATTTACCTTCCTCCCAAAGGAAATAAAAGGCATCCTCGTAAGCGGGCATTATTCCGGCATCGCTACAACCTAAATATTTTGTCAAAGTTTTTAGGAACGTTGTTTCAATACCTTTGGGCAATTTGTATTCTTGAGCAAACGAGGCCAATAATTTGGTATTTTCCCATATGGGTAACCCGTCTTTCCTCCAAAAAATACCAATTTGCCAGCGTGGTAGGGGCTCTCCAGGATACCATTTACCCTGAGCATGGTGAAGCATACCACCTTTGCCAAATGTATTAAGTAAGTTCAGAGATAGATTGCTTGCTAATTCCCTTTTATGCTTCCCATCAGCTGTGGTGTTCCACTCTGCAGATTCCATATCATCGATAGATACAAAAGTGGGTTCACCTCCCATAGTTAAGCGCACATCCCCTTCTTGTAATTCTTCTTCAACAGCAAACCCCAGGTTGTAAATAGCATTCCATTGGTCTTCGGTATATGGTTTTGTTACCCGTGGCGATTCTAAAATACGGGTAACGGTATTATGGAATTCAAATTGAGTGGTACAAGGATCGGTATAGCCACTAACAGGAGCTGCACTTTCAAATGATGGAGTACAGGCTAAGGGAATATGTCCTTCACCTGCTAATAATCCGGAGGTGGCATCTAAGCCTATCCAACCTGCTCCGGGTATATATACTTCTGCCCAGGCGTGAAGATCCGTAAAGTCGTTTTCCGGTCCGGAAGGACCATCCAACGATTTTTCATCGGCCTTTAATTGTACTAGATACCCCGAAACAAAACGAGCCGCTAAACCCAGATGGCGTAAAGCTTGAACCAATAACCATGCAAAATCTCGGCATGAACCCAACTTGCGCTCTAAAGTTTGCTCACAGGTTTGCACCCCGGGTTCCATACGAATGGTATAGTTAAGATAGGTGTATAGCCCATGGTTCAGATTAATGAGAAAATCTATGCTTCTTCGTGGAGTTTTATCGATAGTCGACAACCACTGTTGCAGTAAAGGGCCATTATCTGTAATTTCCAAATAGGGGAGAAGCTCTTTTTTTAAGGACTCCGAATAGGTGAACGGATATTCTTCTACGGATTCTTCTACAAAAAAATCAAACGGATTTATAGTTTTTAAATCGGCAATAATTTCAATATCAACAGAAAGTTCAGTAGTTTTTTCAGGAAACACCAAACGGGCCAAATAATTTCCAAAAGGATCTTGCTGCCAATTAAAGAAATGGTTTTCAGGCTTAATTTTAATGGAATAAGCCTCTATGGGAGTTCTGCTATGCGGTGCAGGACGAAGTCTAAATATATGCGGGGAAAGCTTTACCGGCCTGTCATAGGTATATTTGGTTTTATGAGATATTACTACTTTTAGTGCCATGCAAAGAGTGTGAAATAAGTTTACGCAAAATATACTGACTAATTTCGGTATAAATTGATGTGAACACACTGAAACATTAAAATTTTATACAGAAATAATTCACTATAAAATTCTTGTAAGAAGTATTGCTAATTTCGCAAAAATGAATTGAATTCTTTGCAGAGTTCCAATAATGGAGCTGGAGTTATAGTTGTCTTTGAAGAATGGATTTGCTTTCTGGAAAGAAAATCCTCTTCAAGAACAGAAGGATTAGATAACTAGTATATAGCATTAAATTTTTCTAAGGGTCTCCCAAGGCCCTGAAATAGCCAGAGTAAGCCCCTCTTCCTGAATATTAACAAACAAGAATTTACCGCTGGGAGAAAAGCAAGCTCCCGCCAGTTCCGATTTTGAAAAAATATTACGCGCGATGGTATATCCTTTACCCTCCGGAGTTATTCCACGGATATAAGCATCCGGGTGGTCTTCACATAAAATGACATCTCCCCATGGGGCTACAGTAAGATTATCACAGTTTTTAAGGGTGTCAAAATCATCTGACTCGGCAAATAAGATTAGTTTTCCGGGTTTCAAGGGTTCTGTGGTATTCCCTTCGTTTGGGGATGGTATATATTTAAAAACCTGCCCCAGATTTTTCTTTCCTCCATTGGTGCAGGCAAAATAGATTTCATTGTTGCCGTACCACATGCCTTCTCCTCTAGCGAAAATAGCCGCGCCATTAGCTCTTCCGCGTAAGCGCAAATCGTTTGTTGGCGATTCTACATCGTTCATGGTAATCCATTCTGTTTCGAGCGAATCACCAATCGATAAGGATTTTTCCTCCCAGTTTCGGGTATCAAAAGCGGGTTGTCCTTTAATCTTTAGTGCCTGTAATTCGCCGCCGTTTTGCAATTTTCCTTTTACTTTGGGGATAAAGCGGTAGATGAGCCCATCTCCGGCATCCTCAGTTTGGTATACAAAACCCGATTTTGGGTTTACACATACGGCTTCATGATTAAAACGTCCCATGGCCTTGAGGGCAACGGGCTTGGTAAGTTTCTTTGAATCTGCGGCAATTTCGAAATTGTAGCCATGCTCGGTTTCATTGTCATCCATCTTTGGGGTAACATCTTCTTCACATGTAATCCACGTATTCCACGGTGTTATACCCCCTGCGCAATTGCGATTGGTGCCTGCAAGGCTTAAAAATTGGGATTCTATCTTTCCTGTGGTTTCGTTAAAAATTAAGGTTGTGGTCCCACCGAGGCTTGGGGTTTTACCAAGACCAAAATCGAAAAAATTACTTTTGGAAAGCTTTCCCAAAAGTTCATTTTGTTTTCCAAAAGCACTGCTTTCAAGATCATGAGGGCTTACCTCGTGGTTGCGAACAATAACTGTTTTCCCTTTTACATTAAAGGCACCCATACCATCTGCTCTTCCGGGAACATAAAGTCCGTCCGACATTTTTTGTCCCCATTGGGAAATTACATCCACTTTAAATCCCGGAGCAATTTCTAACCATTTGTTATTTTGCAAAGGTTGGGAAAACAAATTTTCCGGTTTGAAAAGGAAAAGCGACAATCCGTAGAAACCGGCTGAAATAGCCATGGACTGTTTTAAAAATTGCTTTCTGGAAATCGAATTCATTTTTATTTTTTTTGAGGTATTTCTGGATGTAATCTAAAGTATAATATTATCTAAAAATACGGATTTTGTGTCTATACAGAATGCATAGGTTTTAATTAATGATGATTTCTTAACAGAAAGGTAGCGATAATCCGAAAAGGGGATAGGTGTCTGCAAGCAATACTAAATCTATTGTTTTTAAATGTGTCTTATTAAATAGTAAGAAGGCGCTAATTTTCAGTGTTATCCTTTTGAATTTTCCTTCTCTGTGTCCTGATTGGTATCCGATCTTAAGACGTGAGTTTTTTCATCGTATTTTCCCTGTAATTCGTCAATCGTAGTTTTTTTCCAAAGAGGAACTCCGGTGAAATAGGAAGATCTACCAATAAGGTGGGCACCTATAGGTGCGGTGAGTAGAAGAAAGAACACAATGGCTATGGCACGTGTAGCAATGGAAACCTCGGAAAAATAAAGCCCCGTGCACAACAATAAAAGCCCTACCCCTAAAGTGGCTGCCTTAGTGGTAACACTTATTCTAAGATACAAATCGGGCATCCGAAGTAGCCCAATGGCTGCAATTAGAATAAGTAACGCACCAATCGTTGCCAGAACCATAACGACTATATCCATCATCTTTTTTGTTTTTCGAGATAATATGAAAAAGCAACCGTACCCAAAAAAGCGATGAGTGCCAAAATCATGGCAATATCCAAAAAAGTAGCCTTATCATTTGTGATACTGTAAATGGCAATTATGCCTATACCAATAGTAATCATTAAATCTAACGCAATCACGCGATCAGAAAGATTTGGCCCTTTTAGAAAACGAATAAACACTAAAAGGGTTGAAAAACTCAGTATGGGTATAATAACAAAATTTAAATAATCATATAAAGTCATCTCATTATGGCTAGCAATCGTTTTTCAAATCCGTTTTTAATTTCTTGTATAAACTCTTCTTTGTTGTTAATATACATAGCATGAATATAAAGTACTTTTTTGTCATCGGACACGTCTAGACTCAGAGTGCCTGGAGTAAGTGAAATTAAATTAGCCAATAAGGAAATTTCTGCGCTGGATTCCGCATCGAGAGGATATTGAATAATACCCGGTTTCATATAGAATTTAGGAGTGATTACATCCATCGCTACTTCTATATTGGCTTTTATAAGCTCGTAAAGAAAAAAGAAAAAAAAACCAATAATCCTCGGGATGATTACGAAATATTTACGATTTTCTTCGTGTCGACTAATAAGCCATAACACAAAAAAACTTACTAAAAAGCCAAAGAGAAAGTTTCCGAAGGCCATGCTTCCCGTTAGAAACACCCATACTATCGTCAACAAAAGGTTCATTAAAAACTGTGTTTTCATCGGTTCTGTTTTTTGTTTATAGTTGAGATTTTCATTCTTATGGTTTTATGCCTGTCCTTAAAACTGCATTGCAATAGCTTTCTATATTCATCAATTCACCGGCGATTCTTGTTGCTAAAACTTGTAAGTGCTCAGCTCCCAGACCAATATATAATGAGAGTATGCTTAGAAAAACAATGGGGATAAGTAAGGCCGATTTTTGGGAACCCGTGAATGAACTAAAATACTTAAATTCTTTCAATTGCGGCTCAAAAGGTGCATCTTTTGCAAAAACTTGATTCCAAACTTTGGCGATAATTACAAGAGTAATAAAACTCCCAAAAAGAATAGCTCCCAACAACCAATAATTACTTGTGGCATAGGTAGCCTGAATAAGTGCTAATTTGGGCCAAAAACCGGAGAGCGGAGGTATCCCAATCAATGAAAATAGCGGAATAGCAAAGAGCAGGGATAGTTTTGGATGGCCTTTAAGCAAACCACCTGTTTTTTGAAGGTCTGATGTTCCGGATATTTTTTGAACTACACCACCTATTAAAAACAAATTGGATTTTACAATGATATCATGAAACATATAAAAAATGGCTCCAATCAGGGCTAATTCTGTCCCCATGCCTATCCCCGCAATCATAAATCCAATATGGCAGATTATAAAATATGAAAATACCTTTATTAAATCTTTCTGAACTATTGCTCCGAGGGCACCACTTATGATTGTTAGGACAGCAACCACAATGATAATATCCAAGTTTAATTGAGAAATAGGAAAGATAAGGGTAAAGACCCGAATGATAACATACACGCCTACTTTTGTTAAAATACCTCCAAAAAGAGCTGAAACAGAAGCCGGAGGAGTATGGTAGGATGCCGGTAACCAAAAGTATAAGGGAAATACACCGGATTTTATCCCAAAGCTCACAAAAAATATGAGTGCTACCACGTTTACTAAACCTTTGTTTTCAATTGTAGGTATAATTTGGGCAAGCTGGGCCATATTTAAGGTTCCTGTTAGTCCATAAAGCAATGCAATTGCAGTAAGAAATATTATGGATGCCAGCATGTTTAGGGTAAAATACTTTACTGCTCCTTCAATTTGAGCTATTTCTCCCCCAATGGTCAGTAAAATAAAAGAACTTATAATAATAACTTCAAACCAAACATATAAATTAAAAATATCACCTGTCAAGAAAGCTCCACATAATCCCATTATCATAAAATGGAGAATGGCGAAGTAACCAAATTTTACCCTTGAAGAAATAATGGTTGAAGAGGAATATACCGTTACCGCTAACCCCACAAAACTTGTAAGCATCACTAAGGAACTGGACAAGGTATCTGCTACCAGTGAAATTCCAAATGGAGCATCCCAATTACCCATCTGTAGGGTAAGCGTGCCATTATACCAAACCTTTACAAACAGGGAAATGGAAAGCACGACAAAACCAAGACTCCCAATAATGCTTACAATACGTTGCACTTTGGCTCTGTTCCAAAGAAATAACAAGATGATGGCGACAAGTGCCTGATAGAGTATAGGGTATGATATAAATTGTGAGAACATTAAATATGGTCGGTTTCGTTCATTTTATCGATGTCATCTGTTTTCAATACCCTGTATGCCCTTTTTATTAAAATTATGGCAAAAGACTGCAGTCCAAAGCTTATAACAATTGCGGTGAGCACCAATGCTTGAGGAACAGGATCTGCCACAAGCTCACTTACATATTTTGAGGTATCAGGAATTATTGGAGGACTGCCTTTAACCAATCCTCCCATTAGGAAAATAAGCAGATTAACGCCATTTCCAAGCAACACCAGACCTATTATCAGTTTCACTAAGCTTCGCCGTAGAATGAGATATATTCCTCCTGCGTAAAGTATTCCGGTCAGTAAGGCAAGTAATATTTCCATAGACTAGGCTGCTTCGGTAATAGTGAAAATAATGGTCAGACTTGCGCCTATAACCACAAAATATACACCGGTATCAAAGAAAAGGGCAGTGCCAACAAGACCAATAACGGGTAGAGGATTTTCTAACCATAATCCGGTTAAAAAAGGCAAATCATATAAGGCTAATGGTAGTATGCCGCTTACAAAAGCTAGTAATAAGCCAATGGGAACAAGAAATCCGGGATGCATGCGCAGTAAAAAGCGCGTATTTTTTAAACCGTGGGCAAAGGCGTGCAATACAAAAGCAATAGAGGCAATAAGTCCGCCGATAAAACCACCACCGGGTAAGTAATGACCCCGTAACAGCACAAAAACAGAGAACAAAAGCAAAAGTGGTAGCAGAAAATTGGAGGCGGTCCTTAGTATTATACTATTCATAATGTTTGTTTTTAGTGCTTTAACGGGTATTTCATTGACTATTTTTCTGAAGGTCTTAAATGAAGTTTAAGTAATCCAAACACACCTATAGCAGCTATGGACAGCACTATTATTTCGACCATGGTGTCAAATCCTCTGAAATCTACCAAAATAACATTAACAATGTTTTTTCCTTTTGCTACTACATACGCATTTTCTATGTAAAATGCTGAGGTTTCTTTATTGGGGACCATTTGTTTTACTTCCAAAATAACCATTGTAATAAAGGCTCCGAAAACCACGGCTATACTGCCGTCTCTAATACGGGCAACAGTATTGGAAAATTTAAGGTATCTAGGCAAACGATACAACACCAAAACAAAAAGAATTACTGTTAGGGTATCAATGGTGAACTGAGTCATTGCCAAATCGGGTGCGCTATAAAAGACAAAAATAAAGCACATGCAATAGCCTACAACGCCAAGACCAGCAACAGCAGACAAACGCGACCTACTGAATATGGTAAAAAGAATAGCACCAAACATAATCGCCAGAACAACGTAATCGTTGAACGATGCTTGCACCGAAGATTTAAAATTTAAGAAACTACCTGTTCCGGTAAATACATGGTAGCCCATTAGCAGTGTAATTACGATTAAAATGATAAGCACATAGTATCTGAGATATCCGCTTTGTGTTAAACGAGTAAACCAAAACGCAAAACGTGATATTAGCTTATTCAGGCTTTCTGCCAGTGATAAAGGTGAAAAAGCGGTAAATCTTCCAATAAATAATTCTTTCGCTTTATTGGGTTTCCATAGGAAATACAATGCCAGTCCAAAACCTATTGTTATCGCACTCAAAAACAATACAAAGTTAAAGCCGTGCCATAATTTTAAGGGTGCCATTGTAGTAATACCCACACTAATACCCGCAGCGCTAATAACTGATTTTTGCAAAATACCGGGAAAAACCCCAAACAATAAACTTAAGCAGGCTAATAACACCGGTGGAATCCACAATAGGGGAGAAGGTGATTTTGTTTTCTCCAGTTCTTTTGGTTTTTTACCAATAAAGGGTTTCACACCAACAAGAAATCCGGCATAAACCATAATAATATTTGTAAACACAGCAATACTCGTAAGGAATACCCCGTTAGAGGTGATTCCAAGAGTACTCTCATAAATTAGATCTTTTCCAACAAAACCTAAACTTGGTGGAATTCCTGCACTGGAAATTGCCGCTATTGCTCCAGCAACTGCCGTTGGCAGCATAATACCACCCAGTCCGGCAAGCTTGGTGATGTTTCGGGTGCCTGTTTGGTGGTCTATAATACCGGTAATTAAGAATAATGCAGCTTTATATAGTGCATGTACAATAATGAATACAAGGGCAGCCGTTAGTGCCATAGTAGTACCTATACCAATAAGAAAGACTAATATACCCAGCGCGGTTATTGTAGAATATGCTAAGATTCCTTTTAAATCTTTTCTGAACAGAGTGTGAAATGCTGCATAGAGCATGGTGACACTTCCAATAAATAGCAATACCAAACCAAAGAGATCACTTTGGCTATAATGGGGTGAAAAACGTAGCAGTAAATAGATACCTGCTTTAACCATTGTTGCAGAATGTAGATAGGTAGATACCGGTGTAGGTGCTTTCATTGCTCCGGGCAACCAAAAATGAAATGGGAACTGTGCAGATTTGGTAAAGGCCGCCAGCACTAGAAAAACAAGCAGCAGCGTAGAAAACCCTCCGTTGACGAAAACGGTTTTGGAATTTAACATTTCATGAATACTCATGGTGCCTGTTAGAGAAAAGGCAAGCAAAGCAAACGCCAACAAGGATAACCCACCAAGTCCGGTTATTCCTAAAGCGGTAATGGCCGATTTGCGTGAAGCAGGGTCTTGATTGTTAAAACCAATTAAAAAGAAAGAACTAATACTTGTTAGTTCCCAAAAAATAAAAAGGGTTATGATGTTATCGGATAGCACTAATCCCAACATGGAAGCCATAAATAGCGATAAATAGGCGTAAAACCTCACTAAATAGGGATGCCCCTTCATATAATAACTCGTGTACAGAAACACCAAAGTACCTATTCCTGTAATTAAAAGGCAGAAAAGAAGAGACAGTCCGTCCAGATTAAAGTTTAGATTTACCTCCGCAGTACTAACCCAAGGGTAATGATAAACTGTACTTCCACTTGGTGGTAGGTTGTTGATGAAGTTTACAAAATAGGCAAACAATGATAATGGGAGTAAAGTAGGTATAAATGTAGTAGTCCTTAATACCAGTTTTCCGGTAAGAAAAAGTAACAGCGCAAAAAGTATCCCCGCAAGAACCGCAAAAATCATTTACTCTTAGTTTTTCCAAAAGTAAACAATCACAAAAGTTTAGAGACTACTAAAGCTATATTTTAATGTATAAAATGGGTGAATACTTTCTTCAGGAGAAATTTCAGAGAGAAGATAGGATATGATAGGTAAAATAAATTTTACTGATCTTCAAAATGATAGAGGTCAGCCAATTTATAGACCAGAAGATTAATTACTCGTTCTTCACTTTCACCGCGCATCAAGGCACTGAAGACCTCGTTTTCATTTTCTGCTTTAAAGAAATCCAAATCTCCGGAGCGGTCTTCACTGAAAATATTCCATGATTTAAGACCTTCTAACATGGCCTGATGGGCCTTATATTTTTTGGTTACTAAGGCCAGTTTTTGCCTTGAGTCTTTATCTTTTTTGGTAGTCAGGACCTCCTCATTTTTGTTCCATTGGTTATATTCCGTTTTGAGTCGTGTGTCCGCACTTTGTGCTTGAACAATAATCCGGGTATAGGCTTTTGAGACCAAATCGTTATACTTTTCCGCAAATGCAACTTCCGATTTTAAAAAAGATAACTTTTCGGAATTCTCCAAAACAACATCTGCGTTACTGGTATAAAAATCTTCCTCTTTGGAAGCAATATCATTATCTATGACTAGAGAATTCCTCCAGGCCTCCGATTTAATTATTTCTTTCCAAATAAGACTATATTGCCTTTCATATTTGGTTTTGGTAACTGAACAGCTGCCAATAACAAGGGAACACAGAATAGTTGAAACTCTTAAAAACAGAATGGTAAAGCCCCTTTTTTTTTGCATTGATAATGCCTCTATAAAATTAAAACTAGGTTAGATAGCACATACATAGCAACTGTTAAATACCCATTGCGAAGGGAATTACAGGGTATGTCTGTATTTCTAGAGGGATAAGTTCAACGCTTTCAATAAGCTGTAAAGATAAGAATGGGGATTTCTTATCAATGGGACCAATATACTAAGAATATACAATAAAAAAGAGTTCTAAGTGAATTAAAAATTGGTAAGATTTTGGGTACGGTATCATCATTTAGAAAGTGGAGGTAAAAACTTTAAGAGGATGTGATTTGGAGCAAGATGTAATCCACATAAAAAATCTATTTGAGCAATTTAAGATTTTGAGTCATAAAACATGAAAGTTTAAAGTAACATGATAGAGTATCTAATTTTTTGTTAAATTTAAACAACATGTAGAGTTTTAAATTTTCGATGCTATTCAATACGTGGGTAAGAAACTTTAGTTTCATTTGCTTTTTCTTGATTATTTCCTGTAGCGCTCAAACAAGTTCGAAACAACTTTTTGATTTACAGTTACAATGGCAACTTGTTGAAAACAATGATAAAGATGGAACTATCCGGCACACTGCAACTTTTTTTATCACAAATAAAGGCGTGGTGCCTCTGGCAGATACAGGCTGGACTATATACTGGAATCAGGCACCGCATTTGGTAATTACCTCAAAAGGAGATGTTACTGTAGCCAATATCAACGGGGATTTTTACCGAATGTTTCCCAATAAAGGCTTCTCGTTAATGCCGGGTGAAACAACCACTGTTTCGTATATTTCTGATGGATGGATCATAAAGGAATCAGACGCACCCATGGGTATATACGTGGAGATAAAGAACAACGATGATCTAATTACAATACCTATAAAAGAATTTGAGGTTTTGCCGTTTGTAAATCCAGCTCAGTACACCAGATCTACAGAAGATAAGGAACCTTTTCCTGATGCAGCTTATTTGTATGCGCAAAATGAACGTCTCCTTAGTTGTTCTTCAAATTCGGTTTACCCATTTATTCCCGCTCCTTCTTCATGGATTTGGGGAAATGGAAGTTTTAAATTGCCGGACCAAATTGTAATTAGCTGTGCTAAAGATCTTCTTCCTGAAGCCCTTTACTTATCCGAGGAACTGAAACAACGATATGGACTACAGGTTGTAGTAGAGAGGGAGGAGTTTACCGATTCACATATTCAATTAAGCAACATTCTTACAGAAAGTAACAAAGAAGGATACACCTTAACAGTGAATGCAGATAAGGGAATTGAAATTAAAGGGAACTCCGCTTCCGGAGTCTTTTATGGAATACAGTCGTTTCTTTCACTAACTACTTCCCAAAAAGAAAATAGACCGGAAGTTGCTGCCATTGTAATTGAAGACCAGCCTGCTTTCCCTTATCGGGGATTGCATATTGATGTGGGGCGAAATTTTCAATCAAAAGAAAGTATCCTTCGAATGTTGGATGTTATGGCAAGATACAAACTCAACCGCTTGTTACTTTATCTTACTGAGGATGAAGGCTGGCGTCTTGAAATTAATGGTTTACCGGAATTGACTGAGGTTGGTGCCCGCCGCGGACATCAGTACAGAGATAGTTTATACCTTCAGCCTGCTTATGGATCCGGACCCAATAGTGATGACGAAAATTCTACAGGAAACGGATATTACTCCAGAGAAGACTTTAAGGAAATTATACGATATGCTCATGATAGACATATTGCGGTGATTCCGGAGGTAAATTTACCGGGCCATGCCAGAGCGGCCATAAAGGCCATGGAACTACGCTATAATAGGTTAATTGAATCGGGTAAATTTGAAGAGGCGAATACCTATCGACTTATTGATCCGGATGATACTTCATTTTATATTTCAGCACAAGGCTATTTTGATAATACAGCTTGTGTTTGTCAAGATCAGATAGTTACCTTTTTTGAAACTGTTGTAGACGATATAATATTAATGTATAAAGAAGCAGAAGTTCCACTGCATATGCTACATACCGGCGGAGATGAGGTTCCTTCTACAGCTTGGATAGATTCTCCTATATGTAAGGAATTTTTGAAGAAGCATCCTGAAATTACGGATACCCGCAATCTACAAGGATTATTCTTTGCTAAACTTGTTCAAATTTTGAAAAAAAAGGGACTCCAAACTGGTGCATGGGAGGAGGCGGTTATGGTTTTTGGTGCAAATGGGACTTGGTGGCCAAATCCGGACCCCGCTTTAAACGGTGTTTACACTTATGTGTGGAACAATCTATGGGGCAACCAGGATCTTGGTTACAAATTGGCCAATCAAGGCTACCCTACAATACTCTGTAATGTTACTAATTTTTACTTTGATTTGGCTTACGATAAAGACCCCAGAGAACCCGGACTGTATTGGGCAGGTTTTGTAGACACCGAGGATGCTTTTTCATTTGAACCCTATTCTATTTTTCAGTCAACCAATACAGACGATATGGGTCGGGTATTTGACAAACAAAATGATTTTAAAGATATGGTTCGTTTAACTTCTTCAGGGAAAGATAATATAGTAGGACTTCAGGCTCAGCTTTGGAGTGAAACAATTAAGGGGAGAGCTATGTTAGAGTATTATTCCTTACCCAAGTTAATTGGTTTTGGACAAAGAGCGTGGCAAGGGCAGCCAGCTTGGGGCACTAATTCCGAAGAGAAGCGTTTGGCTGATTGGAGTTGTTTTCTGAATACGGTAGTTCAGGTAGAACTTCCCTTTTTAGATCTCTTTAACGGAGGTTACAACTATCGAATCCCTGCTCCCGGTATTTCGATTCATAATGGTAGTGTAAGAATGAATTCGAGCTATCCATTCAGTGAAATTAGATACACTTTGGATGGGAGTGAGCCTACATCAAAAAGTACCATATATGAAACTGAATTTTCAACAAAGGCCAAAAACATCAAGGCAGCTTGTTTCAATGTAAATGGGCGTTCCGGACTTTCAACCACTCTCAACTTAAACGAATCCAAATGACAACCACACCAAAACGACTCTTATCCTTAGATGCCATGCGGGGTTTTACCATTATAGCGATGATTGTTGTGAATGATCCCGGTTCTTGGGATCATGTCTACGCTCCGTTACTGCATGCGTCATGGAATGGGGTAACGCCTACAGATTATATTTATCCTTTTTTTTTATTTATTGTTGGGGTTTCTATTGTGTTAGCCTATCAAAAGAAATTGGACATTGGGGAATCCAAAAAGGCAATGGTAAAAAAAATACTCTTCCGTAGCCTTAAGATTTTCGGATTAGGAGTGTTTCTTTGGCTTTGGCCGGAATTCGATTTCGGCGGCATTCGTTGGGCCGGCGTGTTGCAACGGATTGCATTGGTGTTTTTGCCTTGCGCACTTCTTTTCTTGTACTCAGGTTGGAAATTTTGGCTAAGAACAGGTATTATCACACTTGTTTTATATTGGGTTATAATGGCTTACGTTCCTATCCCGGGTATTGGGATGCCCAATCTGTCACAACCGGGGTTTAATTGGGCAAACTATTTGGACACCTTGCTTCTACCGGGTGTTATGTGGCAAACCACCTGGGATCCGGAAGGAATTTTAAGCACTTTTCCTGCCATAGTAACCGGAATTACCGGGATGCTGGCGGGACGCATACTATTGGACGTACAAGAAAATTATCAAAAATTAGTACAATTATTTTTTTGGGGACTCATATTGTTCACTTTTGGAGGAGTTTTGGACTGGTTTTTTCCTATCAATAAGAATATTTGGAGCAGTTCTTATGTTTTGCATACTTCCGGGCTGGCTTTTATGGTTCTTGCTGCCACTTATTTGGTAGTTGATGTGTGGGGATATGTTAAATGGACATTTTTAGGTAAAGTTTTCGGGGCAAATGCCATAACCGCTTATGTTCTTGCCGGGATGCTCACCTTGCTATTTTACACCGGATGGGATGGCGGGTCGGGACTAAACGACCTTTGGGTAAATGGACTGTCTCAAATAGGTTTTCCTCCAAAGCTTGCATCCTTGCTTTATGCACTTCTTTATGTTGGGGTAATTTTTATACCAGTGTACTGGTTGTACAAAAGAAAAATATTTCTAAAACTGTAAACTCATGTTCAGTTATTTTGAAAGTATTAAAGAACATTTAGACCGCTTGGTAAATGAACAAGAGCACCTCATTAAAGAGGCAGCCCAATGGGTTGCCCAAACACTCATACAAGATAAAATCATCCATACTTTTGGCACGGGTCATTCGCATATGATTGGTCTTGAATTATTTGTGAGAGCAGGAGGTTTGGCCAACGTAAATGCCATGTTAGATAGTACGGTGATGACCTCAGAAGGTGCCAGGCGTAGTGCAGCGATAGAGCGTATACCGGGACTTTCAAAGGTAATTTGGGATCAACACCAGATAGATCCGGAGGATATTATGATTGTAATTTCCAACTCAGGGCGTAATGCTATGCCCATTGAAATGGCTATGTTGGCGAAAGAACATGGGATGAAAGTACTCGCACTAACTTCATTGGAACAGTCCGCCAAGTATCCATCACGTCATCCCGGTGGAAAGAAATTGTCAGAGATTGCAGATTTAGTTCTGGATAATAAAGTACCCTCAGGAGATGGTATTTTGGAAATTGATGGAAATCTTACAGGAGCGGTTTCTTCTATTTCAGGAATTTTTCTTGTTAATCTAATTGCAACAGAAGGCATGAAAATAGCGGCTGCCCAAGGGGTCAAATTACCCATATATTTTAGTCAGAATGTTGATGGCTTTAGTAATGAGGAACTTTACACGAAATTTGAAGATAGAATTAAACATCTTTAAGGAGAATTTGATATTCAACTTCTTTTCGTTAACATAAAATCTTTAAACTTTTATATATGAGAACTATCTTTTTAATTATCCTTTGTTTTCAATTTTTCTGCTTGGGTTGTGATAAAAAGACAAAATTACCCTTTGAAGTTGGCGTTTCTTCAGCTGTTGTAAACCCACCACTTGGAGCCTTTATTGCAGGAGACAAACAGAATCGAAAATTTACAGGAGTCAATGACAACCTCTTTGCCAAGGTAGCGGTCATTTCTGATGGAGAAACTTCGATGGCATTAGTGACTTTAGATTGTATAGGTCTTTTACATTCGGACTTAGTCAAAGTTAGAAATGAAGTGAAAGGGCGGCAGTTGGCTATACCTTTTAATCCGGAAAACATTGTAATAAGTTCAACACATACCCATGCAGGTCCCGATGTTGTTGGTATTTGGGGAGAGGATTATACTCAGTCTGGGGTGAATCCTGAATATATGGCTTTTCTGGTTCAAAAAATTACTGATGGTATTGAAAAGGCCGCTGGTAACAGAAAACAAGTCTATGCTGAGTACGCCGAAACTAGTTTTGGAGAAACTTGGGTAGCCAATATTTGTGATGAGGAGATTGACCGTTCCGTTACTTCCTTAATTTTTAGAGAAGACAATGGAGACACAGTTCTTAGCTTGACCAATTTTGCATGTCATCCTACTTTTTTAGATGCAGTTCATTCTGAAGTTTCGGCGGATTACGTGGGTGCTTTTTACAAAACAATGGAAACCACGCTGGGAGGGGAACATTTGTTTTTACAAGGAGCTATTGGAGGTTGGATACAACCTATTAGAGGTGGAGGGATAAAAGAAGAAGCTTTTAAAATGGGCGATGAATTGGCAACAACTACACTAAAGGCAATTGAAAAGGCCAAGCCACTTTCCGGTAGTAAGTTGTATTTTAAAAATAAAAAAATTGAATTTGAGGTCGATAATATGGCATGGAGACAATTTTCAGAAATAGGATTAATTGATAGGAAAGTTACTGAAACCTTAACTTCTGAGATTGCTTTGTTTTCCATTGGCGAGGCAAAATTCGTAACCCATCCCGGAGAAACAGCTCCAATTTACGGACTTCAGAGTAAAGAAATATTAAGCGGGAAACCAAACTTTGTACTAGGACTTAGTCAGGATGCCTTGGGCTATATTCTTAAGCCCGAGTATTTTTCGGATACTACGTTGCCCCATGCCGAATATTTAACCAGCATGTCTTTGGGAAAAAATACAGGTCCAGAAGTTATGAAGACTATAAAAGAATTAGCAGAATGAATTTAGGATATAGTGCAGTACCCTTAATTAAGTCAAATTTTGGCTTATCCTGCAATTAACCTTATCTTTACCTTCGGTTTTTGAAAATCCTTTCCGAGCCAACGTGTTTTCGTTCTTGGTGAATCTTCTGTTCAGAAGCCTTTTTTTTAATGTCAAAACTTCCAACTCAAAACCAATTTTTGGATCTTTCCGATTACGGTAGACCCATGGGAAAAATTATTGCCAAAGCCCTAAAAGACACTTCGTTTACACCAATTCATGTCACTATGGGGTTTGTTGTTTCGGGTATAGTGGCCATTTTTTGTATTCTTAATGAATACTACTGGGCTACTGCTTTCTTCCTGATTCTAAAATCAATTCTGGATGCAGCCGATGGGGAATTGGCACGGATAAAAGAAACACCTTCCTATACCGGGCGATATTTAGATTCAGTATCCGATATTATTCTAAATTTTATGATTTTACTGACTATATTGCATGTTACGGATGGCTCCTTGTTTTATACACTAGTTGCCTTTTTTGGACTTCAATTACAAGGAACTCTTTATAACTATTATTACGTTATTCTTCGGAATAAATTTAATGGTGATACCACTAGCAGAATATTTGAAAGTAATGTGCCTAAAGCCATGAAAGGTGAAAAGCAGCGTTATGTTACCCTGCTTTTCGGAATTTACCTATTCCTTTACGGAGTGTTCGACAAGATTATTTATCAAATAGATAAAAAGGCCGTGGAAAGCGACTATTTTCCCAATTGGTTTATGACCGTGGTCTCTACCTTTGGGTTAGGCTTTCAATTACTTATCATTTCAATAATGTTGGTTCTTAATCTGAAAGAATTTGTAATTCCGTTTTTTATTGGCTATTCTGCTTTCATTTTTATATTTATCGGTATTCGAAGAGGTATTAACAAGTAGTTTCGTTAAACTTAAATGATAAAGGAAAACCTCATTATTTGCTGTGATTTTCTAATTTTTTACACCAAACTTTTTTAAAATATCCTCCATCAAACACCATTTCGTAAGGGAAGATTGTAATAGGTTAACCCCAACAAAGGCGGTAAACCAAAGCCAGTTTATATGCACATAAATGGCTAGTAGTAAGCTGATAAGAATAAATGTTCCGGCTACGCCGCGTACAATTCTGTTTAACATAGTTGTTTGTTTTTATAGTTGTTATTGCTATTCCTTTTGCCTTTTTAATAGATCTTGCAGCCTTTTAAATCCGTTGTTCATCCTCTTTAAATACACTTCTCTATGGCTACGACTACGGCTCTAACGGGATTGTTGGTTTCCAGCGTAGCATTGTATAATTTTATGAGTTCAAAAAAGAATTCAATTTTTCCCTCATCGGTAAAAGAGAAAAACATCACGGAATCACTACCCGATTTTTCCCCGGGAAACCAACTTTGAGTTGCAATTATCGAATTCGTCATTTTATATCCGTCAATCTCTGAGGAGCTAAATGCTTCGATGCCTGCCCGTTTAAAAATGTTTAAAACATCTTTTTGAAACTCCTCTACTGCTGTTACAATTAATAATTTCATCTTTATTTTTATTTACTAATTTCAATAACCTTACCTAATGGAAAATGCATGTGGCTGCTATACTAATGATTCTACTTCGCATGAAGGTTCGTCTATTTTTCTTCATTGAACTGGGTATCAGCCCCAATTAAAGTATTTTCCTTATCCAAAAGAGGTTTTTCCGTCTCGGGGTACTGTTTTCTCATAATCAAATAATACACAAGTGGCACTACAAGCAAGGTTAAGAAGGTAGAACCAATTGTTCCTCCCATAAGTGAAATGGCCAGCCCCTGAAAAATCGGATCAAAAAGAATTACAAAGGCTCCAATAACCACCGTTCCCGCAGTGAGTAATATAGGGGTGGTACGGACGGCTCCTGCCTCAATAATAGCTTGTTTTAAAGGAATACCTTCTTCTAAACGCAGGTTTACAAAATCAATCAGCAATACGGAGTTTCTTACCATAATACCTGCAAGGGCTATCATACCGATAAAGGAAGTAGCCGTAAAGAATGCGCCTAAAAGCCAATGACCCAGAACTATCCCAATCATGGATAAGGGTATAGCAACCATCATTACAATAGGAGCCTTAAAGTTTTGGAACCACCCTACAATTAGCATATAAATAATGATGATGACTCCGAGGAAAGCTATTCCTAAATCGCGGAATACTTCAAGGGTAATTTGCCATTCTCCATCCCATTTAATGGTATAGTCGTCTTCATTATTGGGCTGATTGGCATATAGTTCGTTTATTTTGAAGCCTTCCGGTAAAGGAATTTGTTTTAATTTTTCTTCCATCCCCAAAATGGCATATACAGGACTTTCTAAAGTGCCTGCCATATCGGCTAAAACATAAACTACCCTTTTTTGGTTTTTCCGGAAAATGCTCTTGGGAAGCACACCTTTATTTATGGTGACCAAATCACCCACGGAAACCATGTTGCCTTGGTTTGTGGCGATTTTAATTTGTGCGATAGCCTCCGGACTCGCTTTTTCTTTTTCATCAAGGGCTAACAAAATTCCAACTTGTTCTGTGGCATTTTCATTATACAAATGGGTTACGGCCTTGTCTCCCAAACTCATAGTCAGGGTATGCACAATTTGTTTTGGGGCAATGCCATACCGCATAGCTTTCTCTCGGTCTATAGTATAATCCATTTCGGTTTGATCGGCTTCTGCCATCCCATCTATATCCACAACATCTGCGGTGTTATGCAATATATTTTGTAACGCATCTGCTACTTTTATTTGCTGTTCGTAGTCGGGGCCATAAATCTCAGCAACAATAGTACTTAATACCGGGGGTCCCGGGGGTACCTCTACCAGTTTTACATTGGCATTAAATTTCCTGCCTATGCTCTGAATGTCAGGACGCATTAGCTTTGCGATGTCATGACTTTGCATTTTACGGTCACCTTTATCTTTAATATTCACCTGAATATCTGCTGTATTAGCCGCTCCCCGTAAGTCATAATGCCGTACTAAACCATTAAAAGTTATTGGCGCCGAAGTACCAACATAGGTTTGATAATTAACAACCTCCGGGCGTTGGGCCAAATATTGACCTATTTCCTGAGTTACTACATAGGTTCGTTCCAGTGTAGTCCCTTCGGGCATATCGATGACTACCTGAAATTCGTTTTTATTATCGAATGGTAACATTTTCACCAGAACCGTCTCGGTAAAGAAGAGGGTTACCGAACCCAATAGAAGTGCTGTGGTAATCCCTAATGCCATCCAGCGTTTAAATGGACTCTCCAGCAAAGGACGTTCGAACTTGTTGTATAATTTATATATTTTAGTATCCTCTATTTCTATGGGTTGCTCTACTTCTCCCTTGGCATTCTTTTTTTCTTTTTCACGTAAGAAGATATATCCCAAATAGGGGGTTATGGTCAGCGCAACAATTAAGGAGAGAATCATGGCTATAGAAGCACCTATGGGCATCGGACTCATATATGGCCCCATTAGACCACTTACGAAAGCCATGGGCAATACGGAGGCGATTACTGTAAAAGTGGCCAAAATGGTAGGATTCCCTACCTCGTTTATGGCATACAGTGCCGCTTGTTTAAAAGGAAGGCGTTTCATTTTAAAATGACGATGCATGTTTTCTGCAATAATGATGGAGTCATCTACCACAATGCCCGTCACAAAAACCAATGCAAATAAAGTGATACGATTTAGTGTGTAATCCAGCATGTAATAACTCAACAAGGTAAGTGCAAAAGTTACAGGTACCGATAGGAATACGACCAGTCCGCCGCGCCAACCCATAGCCAGCATCACTACAATAGTTACAGCGATAATAGCGCCTATAAGATGTAATAAAAGTTCACCCACTTTATGGGAAGCTGTTTCTCCATAGTTTCTGGTAACCTGAACATGCACATCATTTGGAATAATGGTGGTTTTTAGATGTTCTACTTTTTCGAGGACGATATCCGCAATTTTCATGGCATCGGCTCCTTTTCGTTTAGCAATGGAAATAGTTACCGCCGGATAAGAGGAAGGATAAGACGAAACCATTTCTGAATCTGCCTGACCAAAACCAAAACCTACGTATGCTTTAGCTAACTCAGGGCCATCGAGTACCTGAGCTACTTGTTTTAAGTACACGGGCTGATTTTGAGAAATCCCAACAATAAGGTTTTCTACGTCTTCTACGGTTTGAAGAAAGCTCTTGGTATTCACTTTAAATTCCGTATCGTTACTGTTAAATGATCCTGAAGTCATTTGGGTATTGTTGGCCTGAATCTTTTCTGAGACACCGAGGATATCCAATCCGGCAGAGGCCATTTTATTTTTGTCTAAGACTACCCGAACCTCACGATTTCTACCGCCAATTTTATGAGTTGTGGCAACATCAGTTACTTTACTAATTTCATGATTTACTTCGTTGGCTATCTGTCGAAGCTGGTAATCGTCATAATTTGCACTCCATAAGGTAAGTCCCAGCATGGGAACATCATCTATGGAACGGGTCTTTACAAGGGGAGGGGTTACACCTGCCGGCATCTGATCCATATGTTTCATTAGCTCATTGTAAAGTTTAACATAGGATCGCTCAATATCTTCGCCTACATAAAATTGTACAATTACCATACCCTGCTCCTGCATGGAGGTAGAATACACATATTCTACACCTTTAATATTGGATACGATTTTTTCAAGCGGTTTTATTACCCGTGATTCCATCTCCAGTGGACTCGCCCCGGGATAGCCGATAAAGATATCAGCCATGGGTACATCTATTTGAGGTTCTTCTTCACGAGGAATTAAGAATGAACTATACACCCCAACGACCATGAAAACAATCATCAATAAGATAGTGAGTTTGGAGTCTATAAATAGTTTGGCAATCTTGCCGGCTAAACCTTCTTTCATTTTGTTTTATTTTTTTTTGCCCGGAATAGGATACTGCATTCGGAGATATTCAATTACCGAAGAGAATGTACATTATTCGCTGGTCCTTATTCGTTGATCGTTTTTAGTTTATCGAGAGTTAATTTGTTGATGGGTACAAACCATTACGCTGACTACTGGTAACTGGCTATTGCCATAATTGGTTTCTTGTTATTCGTTAATCGAAATAGGCATAAAACTTAGCACTTAAAACTTAACATTCGTTTTTCCATTTCGTATTTCCCGCTTCCTACTTCGAACTTCCTACTTCTACCTCAACACCATTATACAATTTACCCTCTGAAGACAGAATATAGGACTCATCAGGATTTAGACCGGATAGTACTTCTATAGACCCTCCTAAATCCCTGCCTAAACGCAACCAGCGTAGTAAGGCTGTATTTTGCTGACTGACCGTGTAAACTCCTTGCAGATCGCCTTTTGTTATTAGGGCTTCTTTGGCAATAGTTACACTATTTGCATTCATTTCTTCATTGATTATAGGGAATTGAACCGTTGCATACATTCCCGACTTTACGGCATCATTTTTCTCTAAAGCAATTTTGATAGGAAATTGTCCACCCGTTACACTTGCAGAACTACTAATTTGCGCTATAGTACCTTTTAGCTGTTGTTGGATTGAATTGATGAGCACCGTTACTTCTTGTCCCGTTTTAATATGGACAATTGCCGATGCAGGAAAGGTAGTACGCACTTCAAAGCGCCCCGGAGCTTCGATGGCAATTAAAGGAGCTCCCGGATGGGCCATATCCCCCGTTTCTACGAATTGGTTGGTAACTACGCCACTAAATGGGGCTGTAATATTCAAATAGGCCAATTGGGCATTGATTTCATTTTTCATGGCTTCAGCAGAAGCTAGTTGGGCTTTAGCCATCTCGTAACGGGAAGTGACATCGTCTAGCTCTTTTTGAGAAGCACTGCTTTGCATAAATAATGCTGTAAATCGCTCATAATCTTTCTTCGCGCTATTAAAACCTACTGTAGCCTGATTAATACCTGCAGTGACTTGAGCACGTTTTGCTTGCACATCCGAACTGTTTATGGAAACCAATAGCTGACCCTCCTTTATTTGCTCTCCTATACCGACATGCACCTTGGTGACATAGCCCATCATACGTGTGCTAAGGGTTGCATTGCTGACAGCTGCGACCTGTCCGCTGGCTGTTAGATTACTGCCTGCCACGGAGGTAGGATTTTGCAATACGACTTGTACCGCTGCGTTTTTTTCTTCGGATTTTGTTTCTGTCTCACCACAGCTGGTTAGAAAAAATGTTCCAATGATCATAGTGAATATAATTCGTGTCTTCATAATGTTATTTATCCTCTTTTTAATAGTTATGCTCCTTTGCTCAAAAATGCTAAATAGATTTGCTCTACGTTGTATTCATAAACTGTTTGGAAATATTCCAATTGTTTTTGAGCAAATTGGGTTTCACTTTGTAACAGTTCTGCGGTTTTCTCTAAGCCTTGCTCGAAACGGTTTGTCCGAATCCTAAGTGCTTCCTCAGATTGTTCCATGGCTAATTCGCTACGTTTTAATTGCTGGTACAAGTTGTTTAATTGTCTCATACTTCGGTTTATTTCCATTTGACTTTGTGCCATAAATTGGTCAAGTTCCAGTCTGGACTGTTCGTATTGGGCTTTGCTCGTTTGTACTTCACCTAATCGTTTGCTTCCCCGAAATAAATCCCAACTCAGTTCGGCACCTACTATGTAGCCATTTGACCCACCCTGAAATAATTCACGGTCATACCATTCATAACTTCCAAAAGCATTTAACCGGGGTAAGAAAGACATCTGATTGGCCTTATTCATTTTTTCATAGGCTTCCGAAGCCAGCGCCATGGCACGGATATCCGCACGGTCTTGATTTAAGATTCCGCCCTCCTCCGGGACTATCTCTTTTATCTCTAATGTATCGGTGGGTTGCCAAACTATAACAGTTTCATGACCCATGAGAAAGGAAAGGTAATCTGAGGCATTGTAAACATTGCTTTTTGCGGTTTGAAGCTGATTTTGTATCTCGCTAACACGTACTTCAACCGCAAGCACATCTGCACGTTGCAAATAGCCCTGCTTAAAACTATTATCAGCGAGCCTTTTGTTTTCTACCGAGCTTTCAAATGCCTTTTCCCATACCATTACCGCCTTATGGGCCAACTGTAACTGCATATACGCTTTTTCTACTTCAAGTTGCACATGCTCTTTGGTACGCTCATTTTGAAATTGAGAAGCTTCCATTTTTCGCTTAGCTGCTTGTCGCTGATAGATGCCATCTACATTCACCAGGGGTTGTTGCACCTCAATTTTAGTAGCGAAGTTGATGGTTCGCTCGGGATTATTAAGTAAGGCAGGATTAAAGTCATTTTGAGTAATACGACCTTGATTAAGTTTTGATCCAAATGCCATAAGCGGATTCGTAGTAGTAAAGCCGGTATGTGATGCGGCGATATTAGGTAAGAATACCGCGCGGGTTTGGTGGTATTCTCCTCTCGCTGTAAAGAATTCTTGTTCTGAAATTTTTAGGCTACGATTGTTTTCAAGGACTGCGATTATCAATTCTTCTTTAGAAAGTGATTTTTGCTCCTGAGCAAAAATGGCATTTCCGACGAAAAGGAATATAATCAACACAATTATTCTGCTCATCTTTTTCATTTAATTTGATGAAGCAAAATTAGGGAGGCAAATAAGACAGGTCAGTAACCTATGTTACCTAACAAAATAAAAATGTGATTTCTTTTTAACAAGGTTAAAAATATCTTCGAAAACAATTTAGTAAAGCGCGTTGCACTGCCAGATGACAGCTCTTAATTACAATAAAAAAGCAAATAGGAAAAAGCATAGGTTATTAAAGTAGCGCTATTTAATCTAAGGAGAGCATTATAAATTCAAAATCTCAATATGATTTCTGTGAAGTTGTATTTTGTTTAACTGTTCTAATTTTTTGAGTAATCTTGAAACTACCACTCTGGAGGTATTGAGGTCGTAGGCTATTTCTTGATGGGTGTTGTAGATCGTATTTCCTTGGTTGATTCTGGATTTTTCCTTTAGGTATGCCGCCAAACGTTCGTCCATTCGGTTGAAAGCAATACTGTCTATAGTGTTTAGAAGTTCATTTAGTCTGGCGTGATAACTGGCAAATACAAAGTCACGCCAGGTCTTATATTGAGAAGTCCATTCATCCATTTTTCGCATGGGAAGCATAATCAGTTCCGTATCCATTTCGGCAATAGCACGTATTTCACTTTTAGCCTGACCCATGCAGCAGGCTAAGGTCATAGAGCAGGTTTCTCCTTTCTCCAAATAATAAAGCAGTAGCTCATTACCTTCTGTATCTTCTCTCAATATTTTTATTGCCCCGGAAATCAGTAAGGGCATACCTTGGATATACTGTCCGATTTCCATAAGTTTAGTACCTTCCGGAACTTGTTTGTACGTTCCGACTTCCATAATCTCATCCAATAAGGCTTCTTCAAAAATAGATCCGTAAGTTTCCTTTAGTTGTAGTTGCATGAAATCGTCAGAGTAGAAAATTTAGGTTATGAAAATAATGTAGATTCCTCCGATGGCTAAATTAGGAATAAATGGTTACACTTTATCAGGATGTGGATGCTGCCATGGATTTCTATAAGCACGTTCCAATTTAGCTGTAAGTTCCGGATCATTTAGCACAATCCTATCTTTTGGGTCATAAATAAGAGGTCTTTTAGCGTCCATAGACAAGTTGGCCAAAATACAACTCGCTGTAGAGATATGCCCCTCTTCAATATCTGCAATAGGACGTGTTCCCTTATCTATTGCTGCCAATAGATCTAGCATGTGAAGTCGGGTGGCTGGTGCTGCATTCAGTTCAATATCTTTTTCCGTAAGATCTTCCGGATATTTTTCTTTTTCATAAACCACATCTTTATGAATTTTTTCACCTTTTCCGAAGGGAACAAAATCATATTGCATGGTACTTCCACTTAATGTTCCTTTATCACCGAATAATTTGAAAGACCATGGATATTCCGGGTCGGCCGGAGTACCCCAGGATCGATGTTGCCATACACAATTAAGATCTCCAAATTCGAATATGGCTGTTTGGGTATCAGAGATATTGGATTTCCCTTCTTTTTGCACCAAAATACCTCCGGTGGAACTTATTTTTGTTGGCCATCCCAATTGCAGCATCCAGCGCACCGTATCTAGCATGTGCACACACATATCCCCCATAATCCCGTTTCCGTATTCCTGAAAGGTACGCCACCATCTTTTATGAGGTATCCCATCGTACTCTCTGTAGGGTGCAGGTCCGGTCCACATTTCATAATCCAGATAATCCGGAATAGGCTCTACCGGCGGATTGCCATTAGCGCGCATATGAAAATAGCAGCACATTTCTACATGGGACACTTTCCCTAATAAACCGGCGTCCACGATATTTTTTTTGGCATCAATAAGATGAGGTGTGCTTTTCCGTTGAGTACCTACCTGTACAACTCTATTGTATTTTCTCGCAGCTGCAACCATGGCTTCCCCTTCCATAACATCTACACTGATGGGCTTTTGGACATACACATGAGCGCCTGCTTTTACGGCTTCAATTGCCTGTAGGGCATGCCAGTGGTCCGGAGAACCAATAAGTACAATATCCAAATCTTTTTCGGCTAGCATTTTTCTATAGTCATTGTAGGTCCTTGGTTTTTTGCCGGATTTTTGACGTTGACTTACTAAAGTTGCAGCCTCGGAAAGCATGCGACTATCCGGATCACAAAGCGATATTACTTCCACGTTGGCCACTTGAATTAGTCTAAAGAGATCACTTTTTCCATACCACCCTGCGCCAATTAAGCCTACCCGAAGCGGTTTATCTTTATACATCAGTTCAAAACCATAGGCACCGAACGAAGAGAGCACCATGGAAGCTGAAGCCCCTTTTAGAAAATTTCGTCTGTTGATATAAAAATTTTTTGTTTCCATTGTTTTTTAGGTTAGTTGGTCATTTTTATGCTTTAGCTAAAGCAAATCATATTGGAATTCGAGAAATTAATTCCTCAAATTAATAGTTTTAAGCCTAGTTTTAATTCTTTCCTAAATATATATAAAATGACAGAAAAAATGAGTAAAATTTACGGAGTTAGCATTTAATTATTGATTGTTATTAGAACTTAATAGGTTCAACTATGGATTCTTAAAAAAAAACAAAACCAAATCAGTTAAAATTGTAGAAAAGAAAATTAATAACTGATAGTACTATTTAGGATTTTTTAAGAAAATTAAATGGGTAAGTTCCTTTAAATATATTGACCTTTGCTCAATAAGTTATCTATATAATACGTTTATGAGCCATAACTGCAAAACTTATATCTTACGCTTTATGAAATTCAGTTTTTTGATGATTTTCGCTTTCTTTCTGTTTTATGGTTGTAGTGCGCAATCTCAATTGATCGATGGCGAAATAGAAATTACCTCTGTTGAAAAGTACAATTACTACCTCTATTATCCAGAGGATTATGAGGAGAAACCTGATGAAAAATTTCCTTTATTATTGTTCCTGCATGGAGGTGGAGAATCAGGAGATAGTTTAGTCACTGTAAAGCGGAATGGACCACCTAAACTGATTGCAAGAGGGAAACAATTTCCATTTCTTATATTAGCCCCTCAAAACCCCCATAAAAAGAAGTGGTGGAATACTACCGCTCTTGCACAACTTTTGGATACCATAGTAGCTAACAATAAAGTCGATAAAGATAGAATTTATCTCACCGGACTCAGTAGAGGAGGAGCAGGTGCGTGGGAATTGGCTGTACAATATCCTGATAAGTTTGCCGCTATGGCCGTTGTTTGCGGGATGGCTCCCTTGCCTTATGCTTCATGGATTGACAAAAAAATGCCAATATGGGTTTTTCATGGCGATAA
>JBGTEN010000300.1:0-3007 GCA_041747755.1 Arenibacter sp.
GGTGTTGCCCTTACCGTAGTCCGCAAGATAGAACAGGGCAAAACCAATTTGAATATGGACAAAGTCAATCTTATATTGAGTATGTTCGGGCATGCCCTTGCAGCGGTTCCAAGTAAAGACCTTAAAAATAGAGATACCCAAAACCTGTGAGAAAAGCAATTATACTATATAATGAGATCAAGACAGGAGAGCTTGTCGAAACTGATGAGGGTGACTATATTTTCCAATACGACAGTAGTTATGTGGACAGTCACCCGCAACAATTCCTATCTTTTACAATGCCTGTTAAGAAAGAGCCATATAAAGACAATAGACTTTTTCCCTTTTTTGAAGGATTAATCCCTGAAGGTTGGTTATTAAACATTGCTACCAAAAATTGGAAGTTAAATCCAAATGACCGTATGGGTCTACTATTGGCTTGTTGTCAGAATTGTATAGGTGCTGTAAGCGTTCAACCTATAATACAGCCCAATGAAGAATAAATGTTTATACTGTTATAAAGATTTAAAAGGGGAAATTGATTTTCATGAAACCTGTAGTCTATCATTTTTTGGAAAAAAAGAAGCCCCAAAATTAGAGTACACATTAGACCAAATGTCGGAATTGGCGAAAAACGTCATAGAACGAAGCATATCGGTGCCAGGGGTACAGCCCAAACTCTCCATGTCAATAATCAATGAAGTCAAAAACGAAAGTGATTTTCGCTTGACTGTAGTTGGTGCTATAGGTGGAAATTACATATTTAAACCCCCATCAACTGAATACCCGGAAATGCCCGAGAATGAACATGTAACTATGCGTATTGCGGAATCATTTGGTATACAAACTGTGCCCTCTAGCTTGATTCTATTACAATCCGGTGAACTGTCCTACATCACCAAACGAATTGATAGAACTGATAATGGCCATAAGATACATATGCTCGATATGTTTCAAATCACCGAGGCTTTCGACAAGTACAAAGGTTCCATGGAAAAAATTGGAAAAGCACTAGGCGACTACTCGAATAACACCATGTTGGACAAAATTTTCTTTTTTGAACTGGCTTTATTTAGTTTTCTCACCGGAAACAACGACATGCATTTGAAGAACTTCTCCATGCATCTTACCAATTCCGGATGGGTATTGACACCTGCTTATGACCTCCTCAACGTAGGTATAGTAAATCCTGATGATAAAGAAGAATTGGCTCTTACTTTGGATGGTAAGAAAAGCAACCTAAAACGTGTCCATTTTGAATCTTTTGGAAAGGGCTTAGAATTGACCAACAAGCAAATTGATAATGTTTTTAATCGGTTTTATATAAAAAAGAAAGTAGCATTGACATGGTTAAATACTTCTTTTTTATCCGATACCATGAAAGAAAAATATAATGCTTTGCTCAATAAACGATATGATCGGATTTTTGGATAAAAAAACTTGTAAAATTGAGCATATTTTTCTATTTTATTTTAAGGTGACCTATTCGGTGGGATATCTTTAAGAAACGCTTTACCTATTAAAAATGTGCTTTGTAATTCAGAAGAAACCTAATACAAATTCCTACTCAAATACCCATTCACAAACTTCCCCTCCGGATCATAAGATTTAGCCAATGCCACAAAATCAGCATGTTTCTTGTAGCGGCTCTGTAGCGTTTTGGCATCTATGGTAAATAGTTTACCCCAATGTGGTTTGGGGTGGTAGGGTGCTAAGGCAGCTTCAATTTTTGGTAATAAAGTCAGTACTTCTTCTGGTTTCTGTTTCCAGGTGGTGTGGATGGTTATGGAATCTTGTTTGTAGCAAGGACTCATCCAAAAGTCATCCGCAGCTATGCTTCGAATTTCAGAAATCAAAATATGTGGATAAATTTCATCCTTCATTTTTTCAATCTCAAGCAAAGCTGCTACAGCGTGTTCCCTTGGTATAAAATATTCAGATTGTAATTCTTCTCCTGCACTGGGCATAAAGCCCATTTTAAAATGAGGTAACCTATCGTACCATGGACCGGGAACCCCCATTTGTTCTGTACAGTTTTCAGGGGAAATCGCCACAATGGGATGCATATTTGCCGTTGCCGGTTTTGCCCCATAAAAATCTTGGCCTAAGTCGACCACTTCGGCGTCAGTCCTTCTTTTAATCCATACCTCACTAACCTTATTGTCCATCCAATCGGTAAACAGACTTACGCTGTAACCGCTGGACATAATAGCATCAAAATGAGACACTACTGAGGCCATGGGTAGATCCAAAAATAAATCTTGTCGAACCTCATAAGTAGGCTGCAACGCTAATGTAACCTTCGTTATAATTCCAAAAGCACCTAGTCCAACTACAACCGCATTAAAATCCGGATGAGTCTTGTCTATATTCACTATGCTGCCATCGGGTTTTACGAGTTCCAGAGCAACCACTTCTGTTGCCAGATTGCCGTTGCCCACACCCGAGCCGTGCGTTGCTGTAGCACATGCCCCAGCTACTGAAATATGAGGCAGTGATGCGAGGTTGCGAAGGGCATATCCCTGTTCGTGAAGTGTTTGAGCAAAATCTCCATAGCGAGCCCCTGCCTCTACAGTTAGGGTTCTATTGTCTTTATCGAGCTGAATTACTTTATTCAGGTTTTTGGTGGATATTTGGTTGGTTGGACTGTCTGCTATATCGTTAAAACAATGTGTTGACCCCAGTGCCTTTTGTTTGGATAACTTTTTTACCAATTCCTGCACTTCACCCACCGAAGTGGGTTCAAAAAGATTTTCAGCAGTATACAAATAGTTGCCAGCCCAGTTTTTTCTTTCTATAATTTCCAAGTGACCTTTATTTTCCTTTTGCTGCATACAAGAAATGTTTGGCAATACTAGGCTCCCTGTTACCGCTAAACTTGTTTTTGCAATAAACTCCTTTCGCTTCATAAAAATAACTGTGTATTAAACCATATGGACCACAAAGAATAAACTCTATTCAGCACTTAAAACTTATACCGTCTTGGTTAGAAAGTTAACTAATTTTCTACAAACTTTCTGTTGGGAAA
>JBGTEN010000301.1:0-28548 GCA_041747755.1 Arenibacter sp.
ACAAATGCACCATTTTGCCGGTAATATGTTGCAGGTACGCGGTGGCGAAAATAAGCGTTATTTAGTCATGAGTTCCGCTGCTTATAATTGTCTTACTGCTTCCCAAATTGAGCAAATAGAAAAGCATTGTGAAATTCTACATAGTTCTTTAGAAACTATTGAAACTTGTGGAGGAGGTAGTGCAAGATGCATGATGGCGGAAGTGTTTTTGCCTAGCGTTTAACTAATTTTCCATAAGTAACGGATGTAATGGTGTATTTAGAGGCGATCTAAAGGAAGATACCTCGCCTTTTTTGTGATAGACTAAAAGTAATTCGTAATTCTCACCCGCATAATCATCAGGAATTACAAGTTCTAGTACACTAGTTTTTCCTACCAACTTTTTTGCCAGTACATTTTTGAATCCATCAGTTTTTAGTAAATGCCATTCGCAGTTTGTGTCCATTTCGTCAATGGGAATCCAGCCAGAATTTTGAAAAGCTAGTGCTTTGTAATGGAGAAGTGCTCCGGGAGAAACAATTTTTGTTGGCAACAGAATCCTAACATGCTCCATTTTTTTATCTTCAACAGTGCGGCTCTGCATTTCTTTTAAACTAATATAATCTGATTTTTTTCTTCCCTCAAAATCAAGCAAGCCATCCAAGGTAAGCTTATTATTAAACCATTCATCTTGCCAGTTTTTAATGATTAGAGTTGAGCTCATTTCAGATTCAGGGACTTTTTTTATGTTATCTACCATAATGTCTTCAATAATATAAGGAATTCTATTCTTTTCTAGGTAGTCAAAAACATGAGTAAAACCTTCGATTTGAATTGCACTAAGACTAATTTGGTCTACTGGAACATTAGCTCTTCTAATGATCTCTAAGATCCCTATTGTATTTGTGTTCAATGGTATTCCTAAAATTAGAGGCTTTTGATTGTCTATAGCTTTAATTTGGTTTGTTAGTTTTTTAAACCAAGACAAAAAGGCATCTTCTTGTTCCAAAAGATGAGGTTTGTTATGTTTTTTTAGTAGATTATTCCAAACATCCTTACTAATTTCCCATCCAGCAATTACAGCTTCATTTTTTCTTTTATGGATAATTTCATGGATTTCTTTTTCTAAGTCATCTAATTTTTTGAAATCATTTTTAAAATTAATGGATTCCGGAATCCAGAAAGAATATAGGATGTTTAAATTGTTTTTTTTGGCAGCATTTAAAATATTGTAGTCGTAAATAGTCGGCCCTGAATACTTTACCAAATCAATTCCAAGATCCTTCATTATACTAAAGTCTTTTTGTAAAACAGGGCTTGAGGCATTGTAGTTGTTAGAAAACCAATTATCTGCCTTTTTGTAGTTGATGCCTATCTTCGATTTTAAAAATAATTTTTTAGGATTTTCAGGGGTTAGTTTTTTTGTTTTTAAAGCTATTGGGTTTTTTTGATGTCTATCCGGAAAAGCTTGGTTCAAAGCTTGAGTGTCTCCAATATTCCATTTTAAATAATCTAAATCGGTAGTTTTATTTAAGGGAATGTTTTTATCCCATTTACTATCAAATAGAACTACACTTTTTATTTCCGGAAAATTAGTTTGTATATCTTTTATGGCTGTGCTTACCCATTCATCAGGATTCCCTCCAATATCCAGCGATCCAAATTCTGCTAGCATTATGGGTTTCTGTTCTTTTTTTAGTAATTCTTCTCTGAAGGGGAGGTATATATCACTGAACGAAATCCACTTTCCATTTTCATTTAAACTCCCATAATTTAAAAGTGTTAAACCAACCCAATCTACATATTCATTTCCAGGGTAATAATCATCAATAGTAGCTGATTTCCAAGGATTCCAAACCCATATAACGTTATGCGCTCCTTTTTTCTTAAATCTTTCGAACACATAGATCCAAGCTGCTTTATAGGAATCGGGGGATAGGTTTCCATTAACAGACCAGGGATAAGCAGGATTGTCAAATTCATGTGCAAATCTTAAGAAGATTGGGCTTTCAAAAGATTTTAAATTTTGCGCATAGTCATCAATATAATCATCAAATATCCCCTCGAGGATTTTACAAAAAACGCTGTTAGCAGTATTATTAATGAACAAAGTATCTTTGGAAGGAAATGTGTTTATCCATGGCTCCCAAGTAATCATGGGTAAAGCTCCATTAGCAAAAATGGAATCTATGGTACTTTTTGGAAATGGCGTAATTGAGGGTTCTCCCCATGCGTGATAAAGGGATATTATAGCAAATTGCGAATTAGTTTTGATTTCCTTTTCATATATGGCGGCAATATCAGAAACTCCTTCATCATTAGAAGGATGGAAAACACCTAGATATTTTTGATCCGATTTTAACATAGGTTCATATACATATGTATAATTTTCCAATCCTTTGTATTGATTTGCTCTGTTAATCCAAAAAAACAAAATTGTTCCAATAGTTAAAATGAAAAAGGCCAATTTTCTCGTAACTAAAAATATTTGTGCTGATAATCTTTCGTAACTGTGTTTTATTTTGACTAAAAAAGAAACAGTATCATTTTTCAGATTCGTTCTTAAAATTTTATTTTCGTTGGTGACATTGGCACCTAAATAGATGCTAAAAAACATAATTAGCATATTTAAAAAGGCAAAAAAGGCCATAAATAAAGAAAAAGGAGTAAAGTCTTTAGACAAACCATATACAATTGCAAACAGGGAGAGAAAGCCAATAATAAGGTTCGGGAGAATCAATTTAATAGGAGTCCTGTTTGATCCGGTCTTTGGTGTAGGCAGGTACGGTATTTTTTTGCGAAAGATGGTGTAGATAAAACCAATTAGAAAAATCCACCAGGTATTCATTTGGAGTAAACCCCCAATAATATGAAAGCCCCTTTCTTTTTCTTCAATAACCCATTTTTGAATATAGGCTCTTATAAGTAATACGCTAAGACTGAGTGGCAAGCCGATAACCATAAAATGAATTAAATTACCATTCCAGGGAGATTCGGATAATAATAAAGAGAGTATAGGAATCAGAAAGCTAATAAGGTAAATAAGTCCCACTAGATAGTGCAAAGGAAGTAAAGCAAAGTGTACCTTTTGTAAGGGACTAAAGAATTTGGCTATTTTGGGATATACATAAAAAAGCAAATCGAAAGTTCCTCTAGACCATTTTAATTGTTGTTTATAATAAGTACTTAAATCTTCTGGCACTAAACCTTTAGCCAAGACTTTTGGTACATAAACTGATTTCCAGCCTTTGGAATATAATAGCATTGCTGTATGCATATCCTCTGCTAAGCCTGGAGCATGTCCTCCAATACTATCCAGAGCAGTTCTTCTAAATGTGCAATTGGCTCCAATAGCATTAACCGTTCCATAAGTGTTCATAGACAGCATCATTGGACCGTAAAACTGGAAAGTTTGCTCAGCAGCGCCTCTTGCTACTAAGGATTTTTTAGAATTGTAGTAAGATTGTACAATTTGTACAAATCCAACCTTGGGATCATTAAAATAGGGTAAAATAGGGTCTAAAAAATGTGGTTTTGGTATATGGTCGGGATCCAGAACAACGCAAATTTCTCCTGATGCCCGCTTTAAGGCATTATTAATATTACCTGCTTTGGCATTAATTCTATTGTTTCGGGTGACATGTATTACATCCAGCTTCTTACACACCTCTTTTAAGTATGGATCATTGGCCTCGTCACATAAATACGAGGTATGTGGATATGTAATTTTTTGTATCGCTTCCAAATTTGCCAATATCATTTCATAAGGCTCTCCGGGAAAGTAGGTTGTGAGAATGTCAACGGTAAATTTTGAATTCCCCTGTGGTTTTTTTGGAATTTTAATGGATATGTAATGATACCACATATAGAGAATACGTAAGAAACCATACCCAAGCGAAATACTCAAAAGCCAAAAAAGAAGACTTGGCTTGTAACCAAGCTTAAAAAACCAAAAAATAAAGTTCGCTATACATAGTATTCCAATAAACACCATGAATCTAATTGTACGACTTTCTTTTATAGAAGGTTCCTTCATTTTAGTTTTTCCATTCATTAGGAGGATTCAAAACATAGAAAGGAATATTTCCAGTTGCAACATTATTTTCTTTGTCTGTTAAGTAGGTATAAACACGATAAGCACCTTCAATTACCGGAATTTTGAAAATCATTTCGCTTCCATTGGAATGCAGAATATTTTCATTTATGGATTCAACAGGGTTTTGATCATCCCAAGGTTTGTAAAACCAATTCTCGGGTTTTAGATCCCACCGAATACTTAAGGTGTCCTTACCGGAATAGTCATATGATATTCTGGCTGTAAGAGTCTTTTCACTAGTTAGAAATATATTATCATTATTAGAACTTTCATTTAATGAAATATCTTTCAAGATTGGACCTTTGTAGGGTAACTCTCTATCTTTCCAAATATTTTCCAACTCAAAAGCGAGCTGGGTTTTTTCAGATTTTTCTGTAAAAATGCTAAACCATGTAGGCGTTGATTCTTGTTTAGTTCCCCAATAAAACACAGTGCTCCCCAAGCAGTTTCCATTGTTTGCAATGAATGATTTATATCGATCCTTTACCATCATAGCCTTGTCGGTACTATTCTTTTCTATAGGGACACCCCAGAGATTCTGAGTTTCCTCCCACGGACCGTTTATTCCCCATTCCGAGATAAAAAATGGTTGGTCCATGCCGAACGTATACTTCGTTTTTTCCTCCTCAAGAGAACTAAGTGCACCAAAAATGTTAAAGGAAATGAAATCGAGCTTTGGGCTTCTTATATATATACTCGTTAAACGTTTACCACCAAATGAGGCAAGGGCGGTACTAATCGGGTGATTGGGATCGAGTTCATGAATCAAATCAATTAAACCATTGAAATGAGTATAAAAATGACGATTTCCATATATGTAAGGATACATTATCTCATTGCCTAGCATCCAAAATAGTAGTGCTGGGTGATCTTTGTGCTTTAGTACTAGCTGTCTAATTGCATTGGAGTGTGCTTCTATGAAATTTTTATCTTTATAGACGGAAAATTCTTTGGAATATCGGGGAAAGGGAATATCTACTATGGCCGCTAGTCCATATTTGTGAGAGTCATCTAAAACTTGTTTTAAATTTAAAGTGTCATAAATCCTTACGGTATTGGCACCAGCCTTTTGCAGCGCATTCAAATTTATATTCCCAGAAGCCCCTTTAATATAAAAGGGTTCTCCATTTCTAAACATTTGATAGCCAGCAGGTGTTTTTTTTACAAACACAACTTTTTCCTCTTTCTTCTCATGTCGATTTGAACAAGAAAATAGAATAAAAAATAAAAGGGGGGACAGAATAAGAGTTAATTTACCTCTACATCGGAACATTTAATGGTTAGTTATTGTTAAAAAACAAATCTAATTTAATCTTAAATATAATTGTTTGATTTTCCCTTGAAAATAGTGCAAAAATCGGTGACTAACCAATGTTGTCTAACATACTAATTTAGCCATTCGCTATATTTCTTATCATCCCTCCAAAAATAAAATAATGGAAAGGCACAATACTATACCAATAAATCCTGCCTTTAAGCCCTCTGGGTCTAAATGTTGCTGTCTGATGTAGTATATTATGTTCGTCAATCCTAAATTCTAGCCAGGCTTCACCGGGCAAGCGCATCTCTGCGAATAACAATAAACGTTTATTCTCCTTGTCAGCCAAAAGAACCCTCCAAAAGTCAAGGGCATCTCCTGCATATATTTTATCGGGATGTGTACGTCCTCTTCGTAAACCCACACCTCCAAATAACTTATCTAAAAAGCCCCTAATTCTCCACAGCCAATTGCCATAATACCAGCCCGTATCCCCTCCAATTCTCCAGATATTTTGCAATACCCGTTCTCCATTGGCTATCTGTATTTTTTTCTCATCCTTTAGGACACCGTATTTGGGAACCTGAATGTATTTTTGAAGGTCCTTTTGCATTTGACCGCTTACCATACTGTCTTTCCAACTACTTACCACGAGATTTTGTTCAATTTTCAAAAAAGCCATTTCAATGGCTTGGGTATAGGTATGTGTTTTTATGCCAAGTAAATCTTGTAGTCGTTGGTCTTTTGCAACGACCTCCATTTTCATACTGTCAACCAGATTCATAGCAAGCTTGTAGGAGGTGGAAGTGACAAAAAATAGCCAGTAAGATGATAATTTGGGAGTCATTACGGGAACAGTAAGAATCCAGTTTTTAAAGCCTCTTACTTTGGCGTATTGGTGTAACATTTCCTTATAGGTCAATACATTTGGACCTCCTATATCAAATGAATCATTATAGGTTTTTTTATTTGCTATGACCCCGGTTAAAAAACTGATGATATCCCGTATGGCTATGGGCTGAGTCTTAGTCAATACCCATTTTGGAGTAATCATAAGAGGAAGTTTTTCACATAAATCCCGAATAATTTCAAAGGATGAACTTCCGGATCCCACAATAATTCCTGCCCGTAAAACCGTTAGGTTAAAATTGCCCTGATACAAAATATCTTCAACATTTTTTCGAGAGGCGAGGTGTTTGGATAGACTTTTATCATTAACAATGCCACTTAAATAGATTACTTGTTCTACTTGGGTCTCTGCCATGTAACGGATAAAGTTTCTGGCAGCAACCGCTTCTTTTTTATCAAAATCTACCGTGGAGGAAGCCATGGAGTGCACCAAGTAGTAGGCTATATCTATTTCTTTTGGAATCTGATTGGACACATAGGTATCCAACAAATCGAGCTCTACTATCCTAATTTTCTTTTTGGTTTCCTCATCGACTGAGAGCCTTTTTTCATCGCGTACGGTACAAATTACCTCATGACCCATTTCCAAGAGTTGAGGGAGCAATCGCATGCCAATATAACCGTTGGCACCGGTGAGTAAGATTTTCATAAAAGATCTTCTATTGATGTTGGCGCATTATCTGCCTTGTAATCCAAAATTTTACGGAAGTAATTTTGAATCGCTTTGGTGTCGGCTTTTACTTTTATGAAATAATGGTCCTTATAAACGGAATAGATGCCAATATCACCTTTATAGATTGTAAGTTTATAGTAAGGAATGACTAGAGCAAAAGTTTCTAATAAGGATCGAAATCGTACAATAATTCCCTTAGGCCGCATTTCAATATTACAGCTATCCCGATTATTATCTAAAATCAGCAAATTTTGTATTTCAATACTAGTTTCTGTGATGAACATTTTAGGAGAACCTATACCCCTCAGGGCAAAACGTTCTTTAAGCGTAAAGGGTTTGCCAACTAATTCGTCTACTTTTCTGGTAATTTCTTTATTGTTGTAAGATACATTAACAAGCATTTTCTTTTAATTTAAAAATTAGCTGACCTTGAGGTCGGTGCTTCCTATTTACCTCTCTTTGGGAGAGGTCAAAACTGCATTTTTTGGCAGTTTTGGGTGAGGTAAAATAAAAAATTTCGGGACCATGATAATACCAATAGCTTTCTCTATGGCATATCAAAAGTCGTTAGGTAAGTAAACTGTAAGAAATTTTTTATTAGCGTTTTTTTTCTAAAGTTAACGAAAACTTAGGGGTTAGTCTCTGGTCTTCATCACAAAAGGATAAATTTTGCTTAATTTTGCACCCTTACTAGAATAGCATAAATGAATATCCGGGAAATTTTAACAAGTAAAGTGAAAGAGGCAGCTTTGAGCCTTTATATAGTAGAATTACCTCAAATAGAATTTCAACCTACTCGAAAAGATTTTGAAGGGGATATCACTGTGGTTATATTTCCGCTATTGCGATTTATAAAGGGCAACCCTGAGGAAATAGGAAAAAAGATTGGCGCATTTCTCGAAGCGAATATGGCTGAAGTAGCCCGGTTTAATGTAGTCAAAGGCTTTTTAAATTTGGTAATCAGTGATGCTTACTATGTTGATTTTTTTAATACGATAAAAGAAGAAGCCAATTTTGGCTTTGTAAACAGTAATGGCAAAGATGCCATGTTAGTCGAATATTCCTCACCTAACACCAATAAACCTCTGCATTTGGGGCATATCCGAAACAATTTATTGGGCTATTCTGTAGCAGAAATCTTAAAAGCATCTGGTAAAAAGGTGTACAAAACCCAGATCATTAATGATAGGGGTATTCATATTTGCAAAAGCATGGTAGCCTGGCAACGTTTTGGAAATGGTGAGACTCCCCAAAGCAGCGGATTAAAGGGGGATAAATTGGTTGGGAATTACTATGTAAAATATGATCAGGAATTTAAAAGAGAGCTAAATGAACTATTTACCGATTTTTCGACTAAGTTGGATTTGGCAATTAGTAATCAAAAAAAATATAACTTAAAAGAAGCAATTAAAAGTATTCAATTAAATAATCAATATTTTTCCTCACTAGGTGCCGCCATAAAAGATTTCTTTTTATTTAACATTAGTTATGATCTGAAAAAAATAGAAGATGGTGTTAGAACTCCATTTTCAGAAGATTTGGATTATCTATTAGTTTACGACGATAGCAATGCTTCATTGAATGAATCGAGAAGAAAGTTTTTAAGTATATTTTCTAATTTATATGGGGTAACAAAATCTGACATAAATTTTTCAACTAAAGAGGTGAAAAAGGTTCTTGAGCTTTTAGATGAAAAATTCACTCCGCATATTTCAATATTGAAAGAGGCTCAAAAAATGCTTTTAAAATGGGAAGCTGGAGATGAGGAGGTAGTAAATCTTTGGAAAACAATGAATGGCTGGGTATATGATGGATTTGAGATTACCTACAAAAATTTAGGGGTAGACTTTGACACATTGTACTATGAAAGTGATACGTATCTTTTGGGAAAAGATGTTGTGAAATTGGGCCTTGAAAAGGGAATTTTTGAGAAAGATCCGGATGACTCTGTATGGATTGACTTGACTGATGAAGGATTAGATCGAAAAATAGTACTTCGATCGGATGGGACGGCAGTTTATATGACTCAAGATATCGGTACGGCCATACAAAGAGCAACAGATTACCCTGATATTGGGGGAATGGTGTATACGGTTGGTAATGAGCAGGATTATCATTTTAAAGTGTTGTTCCTCATATTGAAAAAATTAGGATTTTCATGGGCGGAGCGATTGCATCATCTGAGCTATGGAATGGTGGATTTACCAAGTGGAAAAATGAAAAGTCGGGAAGGTACCGTAGTAGATGCCGATGATTTAATGGCTGATATGACAAAAGAGGCGGCAAAGATTTCCGAAGAATTAGGGAAACTTGAAGATTATTCCGAAGTCGAAAAGCAGGAATTATATCGCATCATTGGTTTGGGGGCTTTAAAATATTATATTTTGAAGGTCGATCCCAAAAAGAGAATTTTATTCGATCCCGAGGAATCTGTAGATTTTCAGGGAAACACAGGGCCTTTTATCCAGTATACCTATGCTCGGATTCAATCCATCTTAAGGAAGGCTGCAGAAATGAATGTTGAAGTAGAAAGTGATATTAGCCTCACCGAGTTTCAACTTCATGAGAAAGAGAAAGAGTTGTTAAAAGGAATTCAGCTTTTCCCGGAAACCATTCAATTGGCAGCTGAAAATTTAAGTCCGGCGCTTATTGCAAATTATACCTATGATTTGGTAAAGGAATTTAATTCCTTTTATCAAAATGTTTCCATTTTAGGAGAGGAGCATGAGCAAAAAAAGATTTTCAGAGTTCAAATTTCCAAAAAAGTGGCTGAGGTAATTCAATCGGCATTTAAGCTTTTGGGTATCATAGTGCCTGAAAGAATGTAAAAAAAAGACCGTCATGGAGAACGGTCTTTTCCTAACCAACTAACTAGCAATACTTATGCTTCTGCATATTTTGCATTGGCTGTTACTGCTAAATTGTAGACAACTAAGCCAAATCCGATTTTATTAACGGCATCACCTATGTTGTAGACAACGTCTAAATTTAGTCCTCCAAATATTCCTTCATACCAGCCAGGGGTTCCTGCCATATAGCCGATCGGGTAGATAGCCCAGCCCACTAGTACAAACCAAGACAGCATTTTATGTGCTTGCAAAACAGGTCCTCCGGCAGCCTCTGCCAATTTTTTGGCTTTGCCCAGCCAGATGTCATAAACAATTACAAAATAGGCAATACCGGAAATTAAGCCCCATAGCCAAGCCTGATCTCTAAGCACGGCTTCACCAAGGTAGCCTGTTATTAACATGATTAAGGATAGCACAATGAGTCGCCACATAAGCGATTTGGTGGCTCCTGCTATTTTTAAGATGAGAAAGAATTCCACACACATCAAGGGTACAGTAAGAATCCAATCTACATAGCGAAAGAAGGTTGGCGACTCGCCGAATGCGGCCCAATAATCTCTCATGTACCAATAATGTACAGCGGCGATAAATGTTATCAATCCTGAAACCAGAATTGAAGTTCTCCATTTTTTGTCAAAACTACTTAATGACAAAAAGAAAAAGGCTGAAGCAGCCATCATAGCCATACACCCAACAAAAAAGGTGAAGCCTACATAATCATCTGTGGCTAGTTGCGCCACTAAGGGCAAGGGGGAGTTAAAATTGTACATATTTTTAAGGTTTAATTAATTTGTTTAAGTAAATTTATAAAAAGTTAAACAATAAATGTTTAACAAAAATGTTAAATTATTAAACAAAAAATAAAACGACACAATGACTTTTAAAAGGTTGAACAATTTTTCTCTAGTCGCAACATTTTTTGCACTTTGGTTTGCTGTTTTTTTTGAAGATGCAGTAGAGGACGTATTTGCATATCTTTTGATATTTACTTTTGGTATACTACATGGGGCAAACGACTTAGAACTTATTAGTCATTCCAAAAAGTATCCAATAGGATTAAGGCAGTTTTTTACCACTTTTTTGTACTATTTACTATTTGTTTTGATTTGTATTTTAATTTTCTATTTTCTGGCTCCCTTGGCGCTTCTTTTTTTTATTTTATTTAGTGCGTACCACTTTGGGGAACAGCATTGGGCATATAGAGTTGGTAAGTCAAAAGGATTTGGCCGGATTTTTTATTTATCATACGGGCTTTTATTGCTGTTTCTTCTATTTAGTGCCCATGCTAGCGAAGTTTCGGATGTTATTTTAGAAATAACTGGGATTTCAGTGCATTTGAAATATTACAGCTACGTTTTATGGATAAGTCTGGCGGCAACTTTTACATCATATGTAATAATTCAAACGAGGAAAGTGTTTTCGTTTATTATTGTAAAGGAGCTATTTTATCTTTGCCTGTTTTTTGTGGTTTTTAACACAGCCTCTTTACTCTGGTCCTTTGCAATTTATTTTATTTTGTGGCATTCGCTACCATCTATGCTTGATCAAATTAAATACTTATACGGTTCCTTCTCAAAAGAAAATATGTTTAGATATGTAAAGTCGTCTAGTCTGTATTGGATACTATCCATAACAGCAATTGTACTTTTGTTTCTTTTTTTTAGAAATACCGACCAGCCTTTTTTGGCTCTGTTTTTCTCATTTTTAGCAGCGATAACTTTTCCGCATGTTTTGGTTATTACCAAAATTTATAAGGATTAAAACTGAATTCTGCAATTTATATTTGGAGTCATACCTAAAGATATGTTTTCCACTGTTTCTATTTGATTAGAATTGTCAAGTCTATAATAGGTGTTGAGTATGTTTTTCCTTCCTAAAATGTTTAATACAGAGGCCCCTAAAGTTGCTTTGATTTTTGACGACAAATCAAAGTCATAAATGGCAGATGCGTCCACTCGAAAATAGTCTGAAATACGGCTACTATTTGGTGCTTCAAAATTAATTGCATTGGGAAAAACTGTGGTGTTTATGGCATTATTACCATCAAGAGGTTTGGTATAGGGTTTTCCGGTGCGGTAATTTATTCCGCCGCCTAATTTTAGTCTGTTATAGGTATACGTACTTGCAAATGTTAGTGTGTGTCTAATATCTAAATTGTTTGGAAAGCGCCTAGGATTTATGTCTTCAAAAGTATATGTATTCATATTATAGGCATAGCTAAGCCATGTACTTAACTTGGGAGTACGCTTATTAATTAAAAATTCTACCCCTTTAACCTCATAACTACCAATTTCTCCATTAAACTGGTCCTGATTTTGAAAACCCTGTGTTGCCGTGCTTATACCATCAACAAATTTGTAGAATCCTTCAAGTCCCAAATAAAGTCGCTGTTTATCATAGTTTAAGCTCATTGAGGCTTGTTTACTTTTTGTAATAGGTAAAGTTTCCCCGTCTGATAACATCCACCTTCTTTTTTCAATCCCCAAGAAATTTTGCTTTAAATCGATGATTTGGTTGGTAGACTGATTTTTAAATTCGCCTTGAACCGAAGCGTATATGTTTTTGGTTAAGGTATAGTTAATATTTAATCTAGGTTCAACAATGAATTCTTTAAAAGTATTTAGGTTTTCAATAGCATTAAATCGTGCTCCGATGCGAGCAGTAAGTTTCTTGTTTATTGATTCATAACCTAACTCGGAGAATAGTGCATGGGTTCGTATTACACCTTTGATATTGCTATTAAAGGGAGGTTGAGTAACATTAGTAAAATTAGTAATACCAACCTCGTTAAATTGATATCCGTTTAACCAGCTTAGACTGCCTGAAAATTGGTAATTGGTACTTAACTTTACCGCAGTTTCCAGTATTTGATTATTTTGGAATAGCTGCTGAACGTCTTCAAAATTGTTTTGTGCATCTAAATTGTAATTAGTGTAATATAAATTAAGGTTGGTACTGAAATTACCGGTCCAATTACTTTCCAAACTACCCCCAAAAGACAGATTTTTTTGTGAAAGTTGACTTTTACTGATACTGCTATTGTCTGTATTGGTTTCTAAATAATCCAAGTTGTTGTTGATATTTATAAAACTTACTCTTACTTTATGGTTCTCATTAACATCATACAAAAGTTTTCCTGTAAAATCATAAAAGTAGAAATTCTCATTTCTTTCAATATTTTCCACTTGATTATTATTTTCTTTAATTTCAGAGTCTTGAAATGCTCTATCAAAAAATCTATTATAAGTCGGAGAATTTAGAAAATCTGTGGTTGAGCGGCGTCCTGAAAATTGAAATGCTAACTTTTTTGATAAAGGAATTTGACCAAAAGCATCGCCACTTATAAAATTAAAACCGGCACCGCCAAAAAAAGTATCTGAAAGTGTGTTTTTGGTTTGCATGCTAATCACACTACTAACCCCATCTCCATATTGGGCACTTGTGCCATTTTTTATAATACTTACTTTATCTACTAAATAAGGATTAAAAGCCGAAATTAATCCAAAGAAATGGCCGGATTGATACATTTTGATCCCATCCCAAAGTATGAGATTCTGGTCATTTGTTCCGCCACGAACATTGATGTCGGATACTGTTTCATCAATACTTTTTATACCCGGCAACGCTTGCACGGTTTGAAGCACATCGGGTTCTATTAAGCCGGGAAGAATCCCAAAATCGGCTACACTCAATTGTATACTGGCATCCTGTTTTTTAACCAGCCCTGTGGTAAGTAATTTGTAGACTACCACTTCATCCAACTCCTGGTAACTTTGTGCCATTAAAATTTTGGTACATGGACTAGCTTCTGTTAATTCCTCAGCGCTAAGGTACCTCACTTTATAACCTAAATACCGGATTCGTATTATGGCTTTTCTGGGAATTTTTTTTAAATAAAAAATTCCGTCCGAATCAGTTATCATTGCGATGTTGCTTCCAATCACCTCAACAGTTGCACCAATTATGGTATTGTCCTCGAAATTATCAAGTACTTGGCCACAGATATTCAGAGTATTACTTTTGATCAACGAGTAATATCGCTCGCTAAGTTTGCTTATCTCAAGTTGAGTTTGGCTTTCTATTTCGGCAATTATTGCATTTAAAATAGTTTGCTGTGGAGCCTTAATTTGGATGGTTTGCAGGGCTTCATCTACATAAGAAAACTTGATATCAAAATCGTTTTCCAACTTTTGAAGGTAATCTATAAGAGGAATTTTTTGGCTAATGGTATCCTGTGCCTGACTCCAAAAAGGAAAATTAATTATCAGGATAAAAAAAATGAAACCAATGCTTTTAAGGATTGCTCTGGGCATAGAACAGTACTTTTTTACCCTCTAATTTATATTTAATTTGAGAGGGAACACTTATGCTTTGTAACGCCAAATCTATATTTGTGTTGCTAAAAGTACCTGTAAATAATTGATTGCCATTTATATTTTGGGTTTCTACACTCACATTAAATTGTCTTTGAAACTCATTTAAAACAAACGATAAAGGAATGCTTTTAAAAGAACTTTCCTTATTAATCCAGGATGGGATAGTTTCATCTTGGATGTCAGCCGGGATGATTTTCTCGTTAACCACCAAAAAAGAAGTTCCTGCTGGTAATTTGGTTACTTGATTTTTATACAATACACTAACCAAACCTTCATAACAGCTTACTTCAAAAAAATCAGCTCTGTTTTCCACATTAAATTGAGTACCTAAAACTGTGACCAAACCGTCTTTTGTGGCAACGGTAAACTGCTTACCCTTGGCTACTTTAAAGAATGCTTCACCTTCCAAATTAATGTTGCGTTTTTCGTTCCAATTTCTTTCGCTGAATGAAATTTTAGATTCTGCATTTAGGACTATTGCCGAAGAATCCGGAAGTAAAATTTCTGTATTTTCTGCGTATTGGGTAGTAATTGTTTTGTCCAAGAAACTATAATAGAAATAGGAGGCGGTGAGTAAAAGAGCAATCACAGCCGCCACTCGCATCAATTTACGCATTGGGTATAAGCGAATTACCTTTGATTTAGGAAGGGTTTTTTGATTATTGATGTTACGTAAAGCTTCTTCAACATTAAAATCCGGACCTTTTAATTCTCTTGTAGCCTCTAACAATTTTTGAAAGGAAGCGAACTCTTCAGTTTTTTCAAATGCTGTAAGCTCCTCTTTAGAGAGTTCATTATTGAGCCATTTTGCTAAGTAATTTTCTTGCATGATCCCAAGTTTTATATTCTTATAACAATTAAATTAGAAAAAACCCTACTTTTTTGCCGAATGTCATATGTTTCCGGGTTTAAGGTTTGGAAGCTTTTTAAAAGCATCTACTCATTACCAACAACGAATTACTAAAAAAATAGAATTTCAAAAATCATATCCCTTCAATTTGTTCTCTAAGTGATTTAAGGGCTAGGTGTATTCTTTTTTCAACTGCTTTAATACTAATTCCTTCCATTTCTGCAATTTCTGCATACTTTTTTCCATCGATTCTATTTAACAAGAATGTGGTGCGTTGATTTTCGGGTAAACTGTTTAAAGCGTTATCTAATTTTTCTTGATATTGTTTTTTTTCTAAAAGATAATCCGGAGATTCATTGGAAATTTCCAAAGACGAACTGGCATGTTTTAAGCGAACCTTTTCTGCCTTTATCACATTAAGGGATAGATTATTTGCGACAGTGTATAAAAATGATTTTGCTTTTTCTGGACTTACCTTACCACAATTTTCCCACAACTTTAAAAATGCCTCTTGAACGGCATCATTAGCTTTCTCTTCGTTACCAAACTTATAATAAATATAATTAAATACCGTTTTTGAATTAGTTTTGAACAAGGCGGTAAAAACCTGTTCTTCACATACATTATCTTGCTTATTAGAATTCAAAATGCACTATTTTTTAATCAAATATATCCTAAAAAAATAGAAAATGGGTAGGGTATTTTCAACGGTGGTTGTTTTAAAGTTGTATGAACAATAAAAACCCCAAATTGTTATGAAAAAGTTTTTGAAACATTTATTGCTTGCGGGCCTAATTTCCGTATCATTTATTTTTACTGCTTGTCAAGAGGAGTTTGAAGAATTACCCGGTCCGGATGCACAGCCTACTATTTTAGCGAGCTCATCTACAGCTAAACTAATAGAAAGAGCATCTGGAAAAGATGGGTCTTTTGATAATATAATAGATGGAGCTAGCTGCTTTGCAATTCAATTTCCATATGTTGTCAATGTAAACGGTCTTGATATTACAATAAATTCTCTAGAAGACATAAATTTAGTTAAACAAATTGCAACTGGAATTCAAATTAATGATGATGTTCTTCAAATTATATTTCCTATTACGATAACAAAATCTGATTTTTCAGAGTTAGTGATCAATGGAAAAGAAGATTTACGTGAGCTGGCCAATGCTTGCAAAGAAGGTAGTGAGGAGCCAATAGGTTGTATTAGTTTTGTATACCCTATGACCTTATATACTTTTGATATTAATAAGGAACAAACCGGCAATGTTACTGTAAATGGTGATAAGGATTTAAGACAATTTTTTTCCAATTTAAGTGGTAGCGATTTGGTGAGTATAGATTTTCCTATAAGTTTAAAGAAAGCAGATGGCACTAAGATTCAAGTAAATACCAACGCTGAGTTAGCTATTACCATTGAAAACGCTAAAGATGATTGTGATGAGGTAATTTATAACGACGATGATTGTGAAAATTGTACCGTAGAACAGCTAACAACTTTTCTTTCCGCTTGTGAACTCTGGTATGTACTTGATTTTGAGCTGGACAACGAAACTAATTTAGAATTAGAATTTAGCGGTTTTGAATTTTCTTTTGGCGGAGATGGAGCAATAACGGTATCCAAAAACGGTAATAGCTCCTCAGGAACATGGTCTGCCAGCGGAACTGGAAACAACATTAGTTTTGTTATTGATATTCCGGACTACCCTAACTTTAATGCGACGTGGAAACTTCATAGCTTGGAGAATTATGGCGATTGGAAAAAAGTTAAATTTAGGTTTGGAGATAAAAATGAGTTGGTATTTAAAAGTAATTGTGGAACAACTGGCGGTGTAGGTGTTAATCCCGATAACTTAAGAGGAATTCTTAAACAATGCCAGTGGATCATCAAAAAAGTAAAGTATCAAGGTGAAGGAATAGAGCGTCTTTTAGAACATAAGTTCAGCTTTGGAGTAGATGGTACGGTTCTATTAAGTAATGGTCAGATTACCTCTGAGGGAAATTGGCAAATTAAAACTAATGAGGCAGGACAAACCGTTTTGGCAATCAACATTGGAAATGAACCGGAACTAAGTTTTGAGTGGCCTATTTCAGAATTGAGATATGATAGACTGGAGTTTGGAATTAGACCTGATTTTGAGCTTACGTTAGAGAAAAATTGTGATACAGGCGGAGGAATTGTCTGCACTATGGAGGCCAGAGCAGGATTAAATGTCTATGTACGCCTTGAAAATTCAACATCTGCTTCTCCTGAAGGAATAACAGTTACTGCAGTAGATGGGGATTACAGCGAAGTGTTAATTAATGTAAATCCTGATAGGGCAGATTATGCAGGTGCTTTTGAAAGACAGGGTAACTATTTTATAACAGTCACAAAGGAAGGATATAAAACGTATACTTCTGAGAAAATTACTGTTACTGCAGATGAATGTCACGTAATTGCTAAAACGCTGCAAGTGATGTTAGAACCAGAAGAATAAAGGCTTAGTCTACTTAAAATTTTAATACCTTTTTTGCCCCAAGCTCGAAAAGGGCAACTTCAACTGAAGTTGCCCTTTTCTCTTTCATATTTTTCGCAACAAACAGCCTACATCCCAACCATATTCTTAAATTTGCAATTCCCAATAATTCAGGATTATTATGTTCAATAGTTTAAGCGAGAAATTAGATAAGGCACTTCATGTACTAAAAGGTCATGGGCAGATTACGGAGATTAATGTTGCAGAAACCTTAAAAGAGGTAAGACGCGCTTTATTGGATGCTGACGTTAATTTTAGAATTGCTAAGGAATTTACTACCAAAGTAAAAGAAAAGGCAATGGGTCAGAACGTACTGACTACTTTGCAACCCGGCCAGTTAATGGTTAAGATTGTTAGAGACGAGCTTACGGAATTAATGGGGGGGGATGAAGTTGGCATCAATTTATCAGGAAACCCTTCCGTAATTCTTATGTCGGGTCTTCAGGGTTCAGGTAAGACCACTTTTTCAGGGAAACTAGCCAATTATCTCAAAACTAAAAAGTCTAAAAACCCTTTGCTGGTAGCCTGTGATGTTTACAGACCTGCGGCAATAGACCAGTTGCATATTGTTGGAGAACAGTTGGGTGTTCCAGTTTTTTCTGATAAAGAAAGCAGAGATCCCGTAGCTATCTCCAAAGCAGGAATTGTATACGCAAAAGAAAAAGGACACAATGTTGTAATCATAGATACCGCCGGACGTTTGGCTATTGATGAGGAGATGATGGCAGAAATTGCCAATATCCACAAGGCAATTCAACCCCAGGAAACCCTCTTCGTTGTAGATGCAATGACGGGGCAAGATGCTGTAAATACTGCAAAGGCATTTAATGATATCCTCAATTTTGATGGAGTAATCCTTACCAAATTGGATGGTGATACTCGTGGGGGTGCTGCAATATCCATAAAATCGGTTGTAGATAAACCGATAAAGTTTATTGGCACAGGGGAGAAAATGGATGCCATTGATGTATTCTATCCCTCTCGTATGGCTGACCGCATTCTGGGAATGGGAGATGTAGTCTCTTTGGTAGAGCGTGCCCAAGAGCAGTTCGACGAGGAAGAGGCCAGAAAAATACAAAAGAAAATTGCCAAGAACCAGTTTGGTTTTGATGACTTTTTAAATCAGATACAACAAATCAAAAAGATGGGAAGCCTAAAAGACCTTATGGGAATGATTCCCGGAGCGGGTAAGGCCTTAAAAGATTTGGACATTGATGATGATGCGTTTAAGCATATTGAGGCTATTATTCATTCTATGACCCCGCTTGAACGTTCTACACCTTCAAAATTAGATGCCAGCAGAAAAAAGCGTATTGCTTTAGGAAGTGGCAGAACCGTGCAGGAAATAAATCAACTTTTAAAACAATTTGATCAAATGAGTAAGATGATGAAAATGATGCAAGGTGGTGGAGGTAAAAAAATGATGCAAATGATGTCCGGCATGAAAGGAATGCGGTAGATTGGTTCTAGGTTCAAAGTTTAGGTTTTCTATAAAATATAGTGACTAAAGTTAAAAGGTTTGAGGATTTAGAGGGAATAGCACCTTACCAGAGAGATAGATAAAGGAATCATCATTTATGTTGTAGGACTGAACTAGACAGATTATGAGTTGAGAAATCAGTTAAACAGAAGTTCCGGTTCTTTAGTGGATACTTTTCCAGAGGGTTTTGTAAGAAATGGCAACAAATTTATAAACTGTTTAAGCATAACCAAAGCTTCATTTGGCGAGTTGCTTTCACAACGTTATCGAGTTGCAGTTAGAAATTCTATTGGTCAAGAAGGATTTGAAAAACATCAGAATATGCTTTTTACAAAGCAAAAAAAGTCAGTTCATTTATAAACTAGTTGATTAATTCAGAATTAATAGGTTCAAAATACAATCGATCAGAACCTTAAACCTTAAACTTAAAACCAAAATGAAGCTACTTGATGGCAAAAAGGTATCAAACGAAATAAAGGAGGAAATTGCTGCTGAGGTCGCTAAGATGAGAGAAAGAGGTGAAAAAGTACCTCATCTGGCGGCTATAATTGTAGGTAATGACGGAGCAAGTCTCACCTATGTTAGCAGTAAAGTAAAATCCTGTGAGATGGTGGGTTTTGAGTCTACTTTGGTACGTCTTCCAAGCACTACCTCGGAGCAGGAGTTGTTAAGAAAGATAGATGAGCTAAATAAAGACCTGAATATAGATGGCTTTATCGTTCAGTTACCTTTACCGGAACAAATAAATACCCAGTCCGTGATTATGGCTATTGATCCCGATAAAGATGTAGATGGTTTTCATCCTACCAATTTTGGAAAGATGGCACTGGATATGAGCACTTTTATTCCGGCAACTCCTTTTGGTATATTGGAGTTATTAGAGCGGTACAATGTGGATACCCAAGGTAAACATACCGTTGTCATTGGGAGAAGTCATATTGTAGGGAGACCTATGAGTATTTTAATGGGACGTAAAGGTTGGCCTGGAAATTCAACTGTGACCTTAACACATAGCCACACGAAAAATATAACCCAAATAATTTCTCAAGCAGATATTGTAATTTCTGCTTTGGGAGTCCCCCGTTTTTTAAAAGCAGAAATGGTGAAAGATGATGCAGTAGTAATTGACGTTGGTATTACTCGTGTTTTGGATGATACCAAGGAAAAAGGTTACTATATTACCGGGGATGTAGATTTTGAAAATGTAAGTAAAAAGGCTTCCTTTATTACTCCTGTACCTGGAGGAGTTGGACCTATGACCATAGCAATGCTCCTAAAAAATACCTTATTGGCAAGGGAAAGGCATAGAAATAGGAAGTAGTCTAAAGCTATTTTGGATTAACTATGGCGGTATTTGTACTATCCACAGGCTTAATGATTAGTATCCCGGAATCGTCTTCATTATTGCAGCTACTCATGTAGCAAATACCCAAAAGGATAAGGGAAACGAGGACTAATTTTTTCATAAACATTTTTTTAGTAGGTTATACAGACTGGGTTCTTAAAAGTAATAACGTTTTTTCTGAATTTTTCTTATTGATAATATCTTAAAATCCTTCTTTTAAGAATTAAAATTCAGAGTAAAGTAAAAATTCGCAAAAGGCATAAAGTAATGTACTCTAGACTTTTGACCGAACATGGAAAATCAGTACCTTTTGAAAAAATTCAGTTATGATAAAAAAATTACCCTTGTCAACGCTTGCTTTACTTTTCATATTCCTCAGTTGTAAAAAAGGGTCTACCGAAAAGGCCAAGATTAATATTGAAGTATCTTTCTCTGAGGTGATTGGTTCCGATGCCAAGGACGGCAGACTTTTATTAATGCTTTCGAAAAATGCTGAAACGGAGCCGCGATTTCAAATAAACGATGGGCTTTCTACTCAATTAATTTTTGGAATGGATGTAGAAGCCCTAGTCCCAAACCAAAAAAAGATTTTTACAGAAGAAATTTTTGGATTTCCTTTTTCCAGTCTCTCAAAAGTGCCTCCAGGAGACTATTATGTACAGGCGCTTTTGCATACTTATGAAACGTTTAATCTAAGTACAGGACACACCGTAAAATTGCCCATGGACAATGGAGAGGGTCAACAATGGAATAGGTCTCCCGATAATCTATACAGTAAACCTTTTAAAATAACTGTTACTGAAAGTGGAATTGAAGAATTGAGTATTGTAATGGATCAGGTCATACTTCCAATAGAGGAACCGAAAGATACAGATTGGATAAAGCATATTAAGATACGATCAGAGAAACTATCTGAATTTTGGGGCAGGGATATGTATTTAGGAGCGCATGTTTTGCTGCCAAAGGGCTTTAAGGAGCATCCTGAAGCCAAATATCCTTTAATGGTTTTTCAGGGGCATTTTCCATCGGATTTTGGTGGTTTCAGAACTACTCCACCGGATCCAAATATGAAACCGGAATTCTCTGAACGGTTTCAGGTAGAAGGGTATAATATTCTTCAGGAACAGGAAGCTTATGACTTTTATAAACGTTGGAATGAACCGGATTTCCCAAGATTTTTAATTATTGAAATTCAGCATCCAACACCTTACTATGACGATTCTTATGCCGTTAATTCGGCCAGTCAAGGGCCTTATGGTGATGCTATAATGTATGAATTGTTACCCCATATCGAAAAGGAATTCAGAGGTATGGGTGAGGGATGGGCTCGTTTTCTTTACGGTGGTTCAACAGGAGGCTGGGAAGCCTTGGCAGTTCAGGTAATGTACCCTGATGAATTTAATGGTTGCTTTGCAGCATGCCCGGATCCTATAGATTTTGCGTCTTATTGTCTCACTAATATTTACGAAGATAAAAACGCATACTATTATCAAAGCGATAATAAAAAATTGGAGGTACCCAGTCATCGGGACTATCTGGGTAATATTCAGTCCACAGTACGTGAAAGCAACCATTTAGAATTGGTTCTAGGCACTAAGTCGCGCTCGGGACAACAATGGGATATTTGGGAAGCAACCTACTCTCCTCAAGCTAAAGATGGGTATCCCGAACGGATTTGGGATAAAATGACAGGTGATATTAATCCAGAGGTTGCAAACTACTGGAAAGAGAATTATGATTTAAGACATATCTTGGAACGGGATTGGGACAAACTTGGGTCTAAACTCAAAGGAAAAATACATATTTACTGTGGGGATATGGATAACTTCTATTTAAATAATGCTGTGTACCGTATGGAGGCCTTTTTAGAGAGTACTAGCAATCCTTATTATGATGGCGAGGTAGCTTATGGTGATCGGGCAGAGCATTGCTGGAACGGCGACCCGGAATTGCCTAACCACATTACCAGGCTACGATACAATTCCATGTATGTCCCTAAAATAATGAAACGTATTGCTGAGAGCGCTCCCAAAGGCGCAGATTTAAAAAGTTGGAGGTATAAATAAAATTATTCTCCTCAAGCAGTTCAAGTAAAATTATAGTTAAAAATAGTCAATCCTAAAACCATGATAACATCAACTAAAAGTTTAATTCTAGTGGGCTGTTGTATTTGCATTTCGGCCTTTGGACAGCAAAAGGCGTCCAAAAACAAAAAAGCTGTAATGTCCACTGTTGAAAAACATCAGGAAGATTTAATACATCTCAGTGATCAAATTTGGGCCTTTGCTGAAACAGCGTTATTAGAAACCAATTCTGCAAAAGTACTGGCAGATTATGCTGAAAAAATGGGATTTAATGTGGAAAGAGGGGTAGCGGAAATGCCTACAGCCTTTATTGCGGAATATGGTTCTGGTAAACCTGTTATTGGTATTATGGGTGAATATGATGCCTTACCCGGACTCTCTCAAAAAGCGTCATCCATTAAAGAACCCTTGGAAATTGGAGCCCCCGGTCATGGATGTGGACACAATATGTTTGGACCGGGAAGTTTGGGGGCGGCTATCGCCATAAAGGAATTAATAGCCGCCGGAAAACTTCAGGGCACCATACGCTTCTACGGAACGCCGGCAGAGGAAGATTTGGCCGGTAAAGTTTATATGGGACGTGCAGGTTTATTTGATGATTTAGATGTGTGTTTGGACTGGCATCCTGATTATGAAAATAAGGCAGGAATGCAAAGTTCTCAGTCGGTTTCAGATTATACAATTTCCTTTAAGGGAAAAAGCGCCCACGCCGCTGCTGATCCTTGGAACGGACGCAGTGCTTTGGATGCAGCAGAATTCTTTGCCAATGGAATTAATTCGCTTCGCGAACATGTAAAACCTAGTGTACGCATGCATTATGTGTATAGCGATGGCGGTAAGATTCCAAATGTTATTCCAGATGAGGCAGCAATTTGGCTTTGGATTCGCGATTCCAAACGAAGTGGGGTAGCTGAGGTTTCTGAACGCATGAAGGATATTGCTAAGGGCGCAGCATTAATGGCAGGGGTGGAGTATGAAATAAAATTAAATAATGGTCTCTATGAAATCCTAGTCAATGAAACAGGAGCCAATGCCTTACAAAAGAACATGGAGCTAGTGGGTCCAATTATTTACACTCAGGAAGAATTGGATTTTGCAGATGCCATAATGGAGAATTACGGCTTAGAGAAAAATGGTATTAATGGAAAGATTCAACCTTTAGATAAAACCAATGAGGATCCTGAAGGAGGTTCTACAGATGTAGGAGATGTAAGTTATATTGTTCCGGAAATTTCCCTGATGGCCACCACAGCCCCACATGGGTCGCCTTGGCATTCTTGGGTGGTGGTGGCTTCAGGAGGAATGAGCATTGGGCATAAAGGAATGCTATTTGCAGCCAAAGCTTTGGGCACTACTATGGTTGATTTGTTTGAGAACGAAAAACTCCGTGAGAAAATACGTGAGGAATTTATAAGACGTAAAGGAAAAGAGGTTTGGAAAGCCATGTTACCGGACGGGCCACCGCCTATTCCACAGCCGAGACTAGGCTCCAAATAGATTCTTTAATTACTTAAAATAGTAAAAATATGTTTGCTTTAGTGCAAATTGAGCAAGCTTACAAAAAGGTAAAATCCGGTTCAGATTTTCCCAAGTATATACAGGAAATTAAGCAATTGGTAGTAAAGGGTTTGGAAACCTTGGTTATTGAAATTCATATTGAATATTTTGGTAAAAGCAACTCTAGTACCAATGTGCTAAGGAAGTATGATGATTTATTTAGTTCAGAAAATAGCGACAGCAAAAAATTTGATCTATACCTCAAGGTGCATCAAAAAGGCGAAACTGACTATTTCATTTTTTACCGACATTCGCTCATACCGGAATTGAAAAATGGGTAGTGCTTTTAGATAAAATGACCTATACCTACTTTGATTTTTTTAAAAATATGAGCAATACTAAAATCAGTTATGATTCACGAATACTTATTAGCTCTTCTTTTGCTTTTTGGAATGCTCAATGAATTTGCTAAAGTGGGTGCTTATGGTGTTTGGTTGACTATCCCTTTCAGTGTCATTGGAGGTTGGGTATTTATCTCTTAGGGCCAAGTAGGTGAAAGTACCGAGAATCCTTTTGAAGGTGGTGCTAACAATATTCCTATGGTAGCTTTAAGCAGAACTATTGAGATTGATTTAAGGGATATGCTGGATTAGATTGACCTGCCTGAAACTCTTTTTGCCATAAATAGTATATTAATGTAAATCTAATATTCGTTTAGGTCTTACAAAACAGATAGTTCACGTACTAAAGAGATATCGTATATCACCATGGCCGTATAGGTTTTATCGAGCTCTAAAATTCTAACGCCAGCTTAAAGTTGATTTCAATTTCATCATGAACGGCAATCAAACCCATCAGCTTTTTTGGGGGCTTCAAGTCAAAGTCTTTAATATCTACACACAATGTTCCCTCATAATTAAAAACTTTAGCAGGAGCTGTTATTAGTACCTCATAGTTCTTTTTAATATTAGCTATCTCTATGATTACTGTTGCTGTTGTTCTTTCAGTTTCTAATCTCACCGATTTAACTTCTAGTTGTATATGGGGGTATTGATTCGTTTTCAGCAGTTGGTGAAAGTCCTTATTTATACGATTATTTCCACAATTGAAACCCTTGTTTTTTAATTTTAGGACAGCATCTTCAAAGGTCATCATCTTCCCATTCTTGCGATACTGTACTTGTTTGGATTCTTGAAACTGAGTTGCATCAAAGTTGCATGTAAAGGTATTCACATTAGAAGTTCCCTTTATATAAAGCCTACTTTTTGGGCTTATGGTAACCTTAAGTTCATTCTCTGAGACATCTTTTGAAACAAACGATAAGAACACCAGGGTCATAAAAAATAGTAATAAGACTCTCATAATATGACTAATTAGTATTATTTATAGGCTTGACAAAAACATGAAATTGGAGGCCAGTGATGACCTCCAATTTTTACTATTACATTTATTTAGAAACTAATGACAGCCTCCAGCATTAGACCATTAAATTTTCCTTCATTTAGTATGTTAGTTGCTGCAAATCCATCGTAGGTTTGATTAACATATTCCACTTTAGTCAGGATGTTTTTGGTCATAAACCATCCTGCACCCAGTTGAAATCGGGTAATATCGATTTCATCACCAGTGCCTACTAATTCTCCTGTTACCAGGTTATAGCGTCCACCGAAATAGAAATTTTCGTTATTGCCAAAGCGGTATAGCAATTCTGCTCCATATTGATTAAATACTCTTTCCTCCATGTCTGTTGCGGCATTTTTACCCGCTGCTCTTTCGAACATTCCAAAAAATTCCAAACCATTGTATTTAATAAATGGATTAATCATAACGGATGTTAACTGATTATTTAAGGCTGGATTGAAGCGTCCGGATGTAAAGTTAGCAGAGGAGGTTGCTTCTTCATTTTCCATCACAAAATAATATCTGGAACCAGCTCTGTCACCGGCATATAAATATGACCTTGCGGTATGTGCAGTATGATAAACGGATCCGGTGATACGAAATCGTAGTTCCTGATTGAGTTGTTTGTCATAACCCATTTTTACGATCAGAGATGGACTTGTAGTTCCGGGATTATTCACGGCTTGATTCAATTTTCCATTGGTTACTCCAACTAGACCAAGAAATCCGTTTTTTTGTATGTAAATCTCGCCACCTACTTCTGTTGTAAAGGCGTCCATTATATAATTGCCCACAAATGGATTAAAAAAAGCTTGTGCATTGTCACTTCTTCTAAAGTGTGCATCGCCGTAGTTATTCTCCATATGCCCAAATTTTATAGTCACATATTTCATTGTTTCTGCAAGAAAACCTTCGCTGATAAAATCCAGTTTATCAATTTGTAAATAGCCTCCTTTTACATAAGGTTCAGGGTGATGACGTGACGATAAATAGGTTCTTAAATGCATTCTTACTCCATCAAAAAGAGCCACATCTAAATCCAGATTGGCAGTTGCCAGATTGAAGTTGTTGCCGATTTCTTTTAGAGTTACACTACCACTATTTTCATGATCTAAGGCCTGATACTGTAAGGTTGATGCCCCACCAATACGTACTTTTATGCCATCGAAAGTTGAGGCACTATCCTTGGGAGCTTCAAAAACGTTAATACCCGTTTTATCAGGACTTCTAAAATTATCAAGATTTCTGTTGTTTTGAGCGTTAAGCATTGTTGTCATAGCAAATGCAAAAGCGATTACAGACAAAGTAATTTTGTTTTTCATTTGTTTATATTTATTTGTTTTTTAATGGTCAAATGGAACACCCATAATTCTACTCTTGTATGTCTTACAAAACTTTGACAATGGGCTTTTCATGTTTTATATACTTAAAGGATTTAGGTAAAAAGTACTAATTGTAAGTTGCCTTAAATTTTATGGTAAGGGCATCTCCGGTTTTGATAGTTCCCAATAAGGCTTTGGGGGGTTCCACATTGTATGTGGTCATAGTTAAATTCATTTCCCCGGAGAGTGTGACTTTTTTACCGTCAAGTTTTACATTAAAGGTTAAAGGGACTTCTTTGGTAACTCCCGCAATGGTAAGCTGGCCTTGTGTTACAATCTCATAGACATTGTCACTAATAGCCTTCAGGCTAGTGCAGCTATTCAATTCATAGGTAATGTTTTTGTGAATGGAGGTGTTTAAAGCTTTATATGTATTGTTATCCATGGCTTTTTTCCCACTTTTCAGGCTCTCTGCATTCACAACAAATTCTAGTTTTTCAATTCCTTTAAGCACATTATTTTCCATAACAAATAAGGCTTTACCGCTCATTGTCTCGGCAATCATTTCCCAATCGTGAATATTAGAGGTGCCAAATAAGGTTACGTTACTTATAGTAGTGTTTAGTTCTTTTTCCTGTGCGGTGGTGAATTGTAAAAAGCCAAGGGTCGTTGTTAGGACGATAAGATATCTTATGAAGTAAATTGTTTTATTTTTCATGGTATGAATTTCATCTTGTTTTAATGCTACTGCAAATTTCCGGGTACAAGACATCCTGGCATATGACCATTGTCATCACCTTCTGTTATTTTATATTTAGGGATAAAAAGAGATAATTTAAGCCATAATGTAAGAACTCCTAATAGAGAAAAAGTAGATTCCTTAAATAAATATGAAGACTTAGTCCGCTTAGACCTTGTTAGTTCCTCTTCAGTAGCTCTGGTATGTAAATTTTTGAAAAGTGTTGTAATAGCCTCTTTTTTATTTTACCGAATCTGGAGTTTATTTCTTAATTTGTAATGAAACAGCCTGTTTAGGGATGCTTGTGCTTTCTATACTTATGTGAGAATTGGCTGGAAAAATTAATCTGTAATATAAAATCTTAAAAATATGAAAGTAGTTATCCTAGGAATCGGGTTCCTTTTTATAATGACAATTTCCTTTGGACAGTCGGATGATGAACAAGAAATTAGACGATTAGAAAAATATTGGACTGAATTGCTTGATAAGGGAGATACCACATCATTATTGTCTATTTGGTCTAAAGAATATGTAGTTAATAACCCAAATGGAAAAATTGTGACCTCTAAAGGAATTATTGCCCTGATGAAAAACGGGCATAAATTCCCTTTAGTGGAAAGAATCATAGAGGAGATAACCTTCAATCAGAACATTGCAATTGTAATGGGGAAAGAGTTACAACAACCAGCTAACATGACAACCATCCAGGAAGAATGGATACCGAGGAGGTTCACAAATGTATGGATTAAAGTCGAAAATGAATGGTTATTAGCCTCACGGCAATCATCAGAAGTATGCCAGCAATAGTAGCGAACTTTAGAATTAAAATGCAAAATTGAATTCAAAGGTCTATTATAGTACAATTTTGAGAGGTCAAAGAGTTTTTTACACTTGGTGAAGCCCAGATACCGGGATTACTGTAATTAAAAAGGATTTTGGATTATGCTGTTTAAAAAGAGATTTTTAACCTTAATAAAAAGGGGAGAAATTGAGACCGCTTTTCGAAAATGGTCGCGTCCCTCTGTAAGATCTTCAGGTACACTTCTAACTTCCGTAGGACAATTACGCATTAAATCCGTTGAAAAAATCAAATACAAACAGCTTTCAGATAGGGAAATTGAAAAGGCAGGATATGTGAATAGGAAAGAACTAGATAAAGAGCTTTCATTGA
>JBGTEN010000302.1:0-19933 GCA_041747755.1 Arenibacter sp.
TAGTAGTACTTTTCGCATCGTGTAAAAACGAGGGTAAAGAAACCAAAGTGGTTGAGGTGCAATCAGAAACAGTGATTGACTCTGCTGAATACGGTTCCCTTGAAGTATATGATTTTAATGGAATTGAGAAATTCTTAAACACTACGGATAATACCACTTATATTGTTAATTTCTGGGCTACCTGGTGCGCCCCATGTATTAAAGAGTTGCCTTATTTTGAAAAAGTAAACTCAGATTATAAGAACAAGGTGACCGTGATATTGGTCAGTTTGGATTTTCCCAATAAATATGAATCGAGTTTAAAACCTTTTATCAAAAAAAAGAATCTCCAGTCCAGAGTAATGGCTTTGAATGATCCGGATGCCAATAGTTGGATTCCTGAAGTATCCGAAGATTGGTCGGGAGCTATTCCGGCAACCTTAATTTTTAATAAGGATAAAAGACAATTTTACGAGAAAACTTTTACGTATCAGGAATTAGTAACCGAAGTTGAACAATTCTTAAATTAATACAAATGAAAAAATTCGTATCGCTTTTTGCTGTAATTGCCTTGGTGGCACTTTCTGCATTTACAAAAACAAATGACCCTAAGGGGTATAAAGTTGGGGATATTGCAACCGATTTTAAATTGGAGAATATCAACGGAAAATTAGTATCGCTGGCAGATTATACAGATGCCAAAGGCTATATTGTTATTTTCACCTGTAATACTTGTCCGTATGCTGTGGCCTATGAAGATCGTATTATTGCACTGGACAAAAAATATGCTTCTAAAGGCTATCCGGTAGTGGCGATAATGCCCAATAACCCTGTTGTTCAGCCGGGAGATAATCCTGCAGCAATGAAAGAAAGAGCCAAATCTAAAGGCTTTACGTTTCCTTATCTTTTAGATAAAGGGCAAAAAATTTATCCGCAATACGGAGCCACTAAAACACCGCATGTTTATCTTTTACAAAAAACAGCTAAAGGAAATGAAGTAAAGTATATCGGTGCAATTGACGATAACCATCAGGACGAGAAAGCAGTTAAAACCAAGTATGTTGAAAAGGCGGTAGATGCACTTTTGTCAGGAAAAGAGGTACAGGAGACTCAGACCCGTGCCATTGGTTGTTCTATTAAAGTTTAGACAGGGGGAGTTTTTTTTTGTTGGACAGATGGTTTTACGAGTAAGTGGATAAAAGAATTAAATATGCTGATCAAAAAGCGGCACATTATCTTAGGTACCCGAAAGAAGAAGTTGTATCCCAAATTTAGGGACATAAAGGGGGGTTTATGTAGTCATTAAGAACAAGCTTTTGTATTTGGTATTTCTAAGCCAAAAGGAGCCGTAAACTAGCACCAATTTATACCTGAGTAACCTTCAATTCTAAGTGGACTTAAGTCATCCTGCGACAGGAAGTAGTAATCGCTCACGGTAACACTAGGTGCTTAGAACTTATCTAAAGAATTAGTAATTATTTATTTTTTGCTGGACATAAATATTTGGTCAACCGCTGCTTTATTCAAGGGCTTGTCAAAATAGCCCTTTATTAATGGATTTTCCTTGGCAAGCTTTCGATCTGAGGAGTTTGAAAATGCAGAAACTATGTAAATTTCCATAGAACTCATTCCCTTATAAATTTTTTCGAGCTCCGCGAGAAAAAACCAGCCACTAGTGCCTGGCAATTCAAGATCTAATAACACCTTGTCCGGTAGGTCATTTGGAATGTTCAAACACGCTCTGATTGCATCAAGGGCTTCTTCCACAGAATAGTAACTTATTACCTTGTAGCTTGAGTGTGATTGTTCAATTTTATACTTTATGGCGAACTGTGATACCATGTCATCATCAATAATCCATAAGATTCCTTTCTCCATGTATATTTGGGATATAAATTCAAATTTTGGTTTCACCTATCTCCTAAACCAATCTTTTTCAAAAACCAAAATACGCACTTTTAACGATTTATGATGACTTATTTTGATACCGTTTGGAAGCTATTCATTCGTCCTATCTATAAAATTTTTTCTGATCTTCTCATCAGGTCTTCTAGGTCATTTTTTTCTTTCATGCTGTCTTTTCCTACTCTTAAAACCATTTCAGCATGTTTAATAACAGCCTTCTTATGACTGGCTTTTTCTGTAAAACCATGTATCTTAATCATGGCCTCCATCAACCTTATAATTACTGAAGGACTTCCTCCTGAAAATTGTCTTATTTGGTTAAATGCTGCATCCAGTACACCTTCGAAATCCAACGTGTCAACCATTAATCTAAGAATCCCTTTTTCATCAAAGTGAGATTTAGAAGGAAATTGCACCTGCGTCAAATGGCACATAATAGCCGTAAGATTATCGATGCATGTCATGGCCGTGTACGGATCATTCACCCCGGGAGAGAGGGCACGTGCAGCTATTTCTACCATCTGGTGTATAGAGAATTCAAGGTCTTGTTGGGATGTTTTGGTGGTATCTATGACAAATTGGTCAATAAATTTATCAACTTCATTATCTTCCAAAATCTTATGGGAATAGAGCAGTCCTATTTTCATCCCTGCTACCAAGTGCGCACCAGGTCGGTAATTCAATACTAAAAGGCTTTCATTTTTGGTTGTAAATTTTATCAAGTTTTCACAATCAATGTACTGAAGATAACCGCTTTTTGGAGATTTAATAGAAGTCTGTTTTTGATAACCTGCAATAACTGAGGGCATATCAGAAGTTTGTCTTTCTTCCTTTTCCTCCTCCTTTTTTAGTGGAAACAAGGTTTCCACTTGTTTTGAAATAAATTCTGAAATTTCTGATATCACTTTATCCGCCTGAATGCTTATGGCGATTTGGTGGATAAAAACAATTAGTAAAATGATATTTGTAATCGCAGCTAATATGGCCACGAGAATGGATATAGCAGGGATGAATGTATAACCGTCTACCTCTTTTACGGCATTTAATACCAATAAACAGTAGAGATAAGTAGAAATATACGAACCTAAAACTACCTGATTCAATCTAACATACATGAAGTTTTTGATAAGTCTGGGGCCGAATTGTGAAGATGCAAGTGTCAGGGCTACCAAGGTAATGGAGAAAACAGTTCCTGCTACACCCATCATAGCACCTGCAATAGTAGTTAGGATACTACGAGCTGAATCCGAACTGCTTACAAAAAAAAAACGACCCAAACCCTCTTTTGGTATATTTACAAAGCCGTCCAAATACACCAGGGTAATAGATAGGAATATGGAAATAATGATGGTAACCACGGGGATAAGCCAGAAAGTTGCTTTTAACTCACTCCATTTAAACCCTAATTTTTTCATCTACAAAATTCTAATTTTCTGCTGATTACTAAATGAATACATTTTGTTTTGAAATATTTTCCGAATCAAAACAAAGATATGATTTATATTCCCCGCTTAAATGAATAGGTGAGGACTTTAGGTCATTACTTCTATCTGAAATATCTAAAGAAACTCTTCTTAGTTGGTGACCGAAGGGTACTTACCAAACTATAAATGGCGGTATCGGTATAAACAGAACTTTTATCTAAAAATTTATCTACGGTTAAATAGTTAATATTCGGCTATTTTCAGAAATACTTAGAAATAGAAAACTGTAAGTAATATAAAACAGGTCCGAAGACCTGTATAAAACTAGTTTCCACAATTTGCAACCACGTCTTGCACATCACTCTCTGTTTTAATTACTTTATCTAAAGTAACCGTTCCTTTTAAGGTGATGACAATGGAATTTGCCTCTACTGAAGTAATTACTCCATTAAAATTATTGAAGACAAATTGGGTCTTTATTTCTTCTCCTGTTAAATTTATACCCGTTTGTGTATCCATACCTTCTACTCGTAAGCGTTGTACGAAATTTACTTTTGTATTTGGGTAAAATTGAAATACATCATAGACCAAAGATGCCCTTCCGGAAGGTACTGTAACCGTGCGTTCGCTAAATAGGGATTCTTCAACGGTGTCCATAGTGTTTTCCCAGTTGCTGCTACTTTCAGTAACAGACCTGCTATGCTCATATCCGGCAGTAACCGATAAATTGTAATTGGCTCCGACACCAAAAAAACCGGCTTCAAAACCAACATCAACCGTGGTTGAAACATTGACTGTATTTGAAGTATTAATAGACAATGATTCCTCCCAACCAATGGTTCTGGATCGAGTTTCGGTTACATTAGCTCCAACGGTTTGGCTCAAACTGCCACTGCCACAATTGGTAAGCGTACTATTAAAGCTAAATCCTGTTTGCGGTTTGGGCAGAATAGGCTCCAAAAATGATGTGTTGATATTTGTCACCTTCCACTCCACACTAGTAGAGACCATCCGCCAGGTACGTTCTTGAGAAGTGACACTACTTATTGATGCTGCTGTGGTTAATCCATAGCCCTCTGCTTGTTTAATTGGCAGATCATTGTATACAGCAATAATACGATAACTTCCATTAGTTACTTTTTCTAATCTAAATCGGTATCGAGGAACATCTGCAATAGCACTAAATTCTGTTGCAGGACTCAAATTTGGCGCAGTGTGAACAACACCATTAAACTGACTAATATTGGAAACCCGTAAAAACCTTCCGGAATTCTTTAGTCGTATGGCATAGGTGTTTTTTTCGCCGGGAATGGGGATAAAGGTGTATATCCTATCGTCTTCATTACCATTGAAACTGGAAGCATTGGCAGTGATTACGTTAGCGTAAACCCCAGAGGTTAAGTGCCTCCATGCCGTGTCAGATGAACTCCCGTCCTCATTCATTCTTTGGATATAATAAGAAGTATCTTCGCTAAGCGTAATTTTTTGATTTTCTTCAGTTTCGGCTAAAGTGCTTGCGTTGGCCACTCTTGGGGTAGGATTAGATTGAAACGAAACGGTAAATGAGGGTTCCGCAAAAATAATATTCCCATCCACATCTTTGTATTCAGGTGTTATTCGCACTCCGCTGGTTAGCTCTTCTTTTGCGGCTTCATTTAATCCTTTCAAAGGAATTTTTAATTGTCCTAAAAATGAAAAGGGATCAAGAGGTACAGTTTCTGTAAAATTTCCATTGGTAGCCTCAACGTTTATGGTGACCTGAGAAGGGGAGTATCCTTTTTGTAGTAGGGATCTGGCACTTAAAATCACACCTATTTCCCCTTCAAATTCATCAAAATCTTCGACTTTTACTTGTCCTCCGGTTATAACAATTTCACCGGATGGTGGCGGATCAATAATTGTATTATCTTCTTTACTACAGGCGAATGCTACTATAAAAAACAGGATTACACCTATTTTTTGGAATACCTTGTTTTGTGTTTTCATGATCTTTTTGTTTTGTGGTTAAAAATGTATTGTTGTTTTGTGCGACCTGCCCGTTATTGGTCTGCAGTACCGAACCGGGCAAGACCACAAAACATGATTGTCAAATTAATGACACCACAAACCTAGAATTTGCAATTCAGGAAGTAAAAAAAACAGGGTGGACAAGAGGTGGACACCCTTGAAATAATAAAAGGATATAAGGTTAAAGAGTTTGGGAATACCTGTATTTAAAGGGTAAGCACCAAATCTTGAAGTGACTCTTCTGTGTTGATATCGAGCTTTTTACGAAGCCGATACCGGGCTTTTTTGATGCCTTCGGGTGAAATATTAAGGATATTGGCAATCTCTTTTGAGGAGAGATTCATTTTTAAGAGGGCCATTAATCGTAACTCGTTGGTAGTGATTTCGGGATATTTCATCTTCACCGTTTTACTGAAATCCTTATGTACCTGTTCAAAGTACTTGATAAAATTCTCCCAGTTTTTGTCGTCTTGCTGATCAAAAGTAATGGTCTGTATCAATTGCTGGTACCCCCGGGCGCCACTCTCTGAAGTTTTCAGTTCTTTTACCTTTTGTTTTACTGTTTCTAAAACTTCGTTCTTTTTGGCGAGATGTATAGCATGAGTTGTTAACTCTTTCTTTTTAAAATCAAGTTCTGATTTTTTTAAGGTTAGTTCGGCATCCAGTTTTTGCTTTTCCAATTGGTTGCTCTTTATTTTTTGCCGTAAACCATAAAATCCAAAACCAACCACTAAAAGAGAAAGTCCCATACCGCCGCCCAATAACCACTTTTGTTGTCTGCTTACTTTTTCTTTTTCCTCCAAAAGCGCAATTTCGGTTTCTTGCTTTGCGATTTGTTGTTCTTTTTTCTCAGTATCAAAAATGGCCCGCATTTCTTCTATTTGCTGCGATTTGGTTTCATTAAAAACCGAATCATTATATACCACATACATTTGATAGTCCTCATATGCACTTTTAAAATCGTTTAATTTAGCATTAGCCTTAGCTCTATTTAAATAGGTTAATACTATTCGGCTTTTTGCTTTTTCTTTTTTTGCAAAAACCAGAGCCCGATCCAAATAGTCCTTACCTTCCAGGGCTTTGTTCGCGTTGACCAGAGCCGTGCCCATGCCCAGTAAACCCCGGGATGAAGTGTTTTTATTTTCTGAATCTTTATCCAATTCCAAATACAACTTCAATTTAGTCATTGCATTGGAATACGCTTCGCGCTTCTCATAACTCCTGCTATGGTTGATTAAAGCTAACTTTTGCTCATTGGGATTATTTTGTTGTTTGGCAATAGCGTAAGCTCTTTCATAGGCAGCGTCGGCATTTTTAAAATCGTCCATGGCATCATAAGTTATTCCCATGGTATTGAGGACACGTCCCATAAGTGTTTGGGCATCTGCGGCTTCAAAAATTTCCAAAGCCTTGGTAGCATAGGTAATCGCCGCCTCACTATTTTTAAGTTCACATTCTACAATGGCTAAAAACCGATAGACATCTCCCATTAATTGTTCAGAAACCCGGTTTTCCAAAATTTTCATGGCCTCAATATTCTTCGACAGGGCAATGTTGTAATTCCCTTTCCCCATATGCGTTACTCCCTGAGCCAGATATGCCCTTCCAAGGGAAACAGAATCATTAATTTGCTTATAAAATTCGATATCAGATGCTAACAATTTTAGCTGTTTGTCGTACCCGCCCTCTTCATAAACGGCCAAATTCGTTAAACTAAACCGAACCAACGCCTGTCCTTCCAGCCAGCCAATTCTTTCATTAACCGCCAGCGCCTTTTCAGCATATATTTTAGCCGAATCAATTTTGCCTGTATGTTGATAGTAGCCGGAATATTTATGGTAACTGGTTCCGATTCCTTTTTCGTATTTCAGTTTTTTGGACAATGCAAATTGAGCATCTGCATATTCTTTTGCCTTTGAAGGATCCTTATAGATGTAAAATAGGAACAAATCGCTAAGAAGATTAACCTTTATGGTATCGTCGGGAAGCGTTTGATAGGCCTGCAAAAGACTATCCAATTTTTTATTCTCTTGTCCCCAAGTAAAAGAAAAGTAAAAAAGAAGGACAAACAGCTTAAGAAGCTTGGCAATTAATTTCATAGCGTCTAGGTTAGGTATTCCAAAATACCATTTTTTTGCTTAACTCATTCAAAATGAGTAAATAATTAGCTTTGCATAGCTAGCCCATCAATAAATTGCTTAATTGAATCCAGAAGAATGGATAGGAATCATAATTTAAGATGAAAAGTGGGGTAATCCTTTTGATTAGCAATATAAAATTCAGAAACAGCCATTTCTTAGTTGTTTTAACATTTGAATTTATGGCTCTATGAAGTAAATAAAATCCTTAGGTTAAATGGATACAACTACATGTCTGCCGTAGAACATAATATCCAAAATATCAACCCCCGGCTTCTACGCTAATTATTTCATCAATTGGGTCAAATGAATGCCTGGAACAATGTTTATTTTAGTGGAATATAAGAAAGAAAATGGCAACAGAAACAAGAAAACCCGACATCCACGAAGGAGATGAAAAGGAAATGGATAAAAACACCGAATTTGTAAAAGAGGAAAATCAGAAGACCAGGAATTATATTTTTCAAAAAAACACAATCACCAAAACCGGCTTTTGGATTATTATAGGCTTTTTGATTCTCTTAGTACTAGGTTTGGTTATATCCGGCGTATTTTTTGAAGCACCTGATACCAACCCTTTTCCATAAATGAAGTTTCTAGGTTTGAAGCTGTTTGTTATGCTTGCGACCTCAACTTATGGGAGTAAAACTATGGTATAAGGATAATGTTAATAAAGCTGAAGTTTATTCCCAAGTTTAAGTTCGGTATTGCAATTATGGCTCTTCTTGCCCTATAATTCTACTGCTATATCCATTCCACTGTGTCTTTAATTTAACTGAAAAAGTATTGTACACTGTACACTTTAGGACCAAATGCCACGCGCCATGGCAACTGCAAAAAGCAGAATTACTGAAAGTAAGCCCAATTGAATGTGGCTTAAGGTGGCAAAAAGCCCGGCTTTGGAAAGATCTATTGGTTGCTGTTTTTTCAGTTTAATACGCCATTGAACAAGCGTTATCATCGGTTTTATTTCTAAAAGAAACACAGCGCCAAACAAGATCATTTTTACAATAAAGGCAGTACTTTGCAGGTAATATTCCGTTCCTTTTTCAACTCCGCCAAAAGCACGCCACAATCCGGATATAAGCCATAAAAAGGCAGCAAGCCCCCAGATATTATCGGCTCTAAAAACTTCTGATAAGTCGGCTGTTTGTTTTACTTTTTTTAAGGCATTTGCTCGGGTCCATATGGAGTAAAATCCTAAAGCTAAAGCCAGTAGGTGACTATACGCTAAGATAATATTAAGGCTCATAAGGTTAAATGTAAAAACTAAAATTAATAAATCGATTTTATTTTTTTCTCCTTTAGGACTAATTCCTGGCGATGTTTTCTTTGTTTACCGAGTCCTGATTAAAACAGCCTTTGCCGCAATAGCCATCAAAACAGCCACAAATCCTGTACATTTTTATCTGTATTACATCACTTTAAAATTACTTTTGGGGAGGTTATTCCCAATTTTAATTTTGCGGCAATTTTTAATGCTCTTTCTATTCGCTTCTCGCTGGACTTTACCTGTGTTATCAAATAGATTAGTCCGCGCTGATTTCCTTCTGTTAAGCTATAAAATAGGGTTTTGGCCTCGGGGTCTGTATGTAAAACTTCTTCTAATTCTTCCGGCATTTCAAATTGATACTCAGAATGGTCTTCAGAGAAGGTTGCCGTAACTTTTGAGCCTTCCTGAATTTTTAGTTTTTTACAAAGGGAAGAACCAATATTGACAAAATGCCCGCCTTCTTTTTTGGGTAGTATAGCGCAATGAAATTCAACTTCGTTATTCAGTCGGCAGAGGACTCTTTTAGTATTATTTTTTGTTAAGTCTGAAACCAACTGTTTATCTAGTAGTATATAATGCATTCCACTGTCAAACTTCTTAAGTATGAATACATTTCCCCTAACAGTGAATTTTGAAGCCATCTTTTCAATCAGGTACCGGTTTTTTGTTCTGTTTCGGCTTCTACTTTATCATCAGCAGTAATGCGTTTAATAGTAAGAAACGGACTTTTAATTAAATACAGGAACGATTGTTTATCTTCCTCTTCAAATTCTACTAAGCCAAATTTCATCTGTTCAAGGGGCATCTTTTTAAAAGTCCCAAATAGGCGGTCCCACAAAATAAATATGTCGGCATAATTTGAATCTGTATAAAATTGATCTTGCTGATGGTGGACTCTATGATGGTCAGGCATTACAAAAACCAATCCAAGGGTAGTATTCAACCATTTGGGGTAGTTGAGATTTGCGTGTTCAAAAAAGAAGAAGAGGTATAAAACGAAATAATACAAAGCCAAAGCAAGAACATCGGTCCCAAATAGGGCGGCAGTAATTATGTTTCCAATTCCAAATACAAGTATTAGTTCTACCGGATGAAATCGAAATACGGTGGAAGAATCCATAGTGGTGTCGCTATGATGCACCCTATGAAACCTCCAAAGCAAAGGAATAGCGTGAGTGGCTCTATGTATCCAATAAGCTGTAACATCATAAAAAGCAATTGAGATAACTAATTTTATCCAAAAGGGTAGTTCCACCAAATACAGGAGTCCGATATGATTCGTATTTAGCCAGTCAATTGAAAAAACTTGAAAAGTCACAAAGAAAACATTGAGTACAATTAGTACAATTTGAAATAGTAAATTTTGAAAAAGATGAGGTATCCGCCTCTTAAAAGGAAAGGGCGATTTTACAAGCTGCTCTAAAGAAAAGAAGATGGCGATTAGTCCGATAATGATATAATTCGGATTAATTTCTAACAGCTTGTTGAGTGCATCCATGGTTTAAATATATTAAATAAACCATTAGGTTACTTTTCGCTTTCTATTTTTAATAATTCAAGCCAGTTTTGCATCCCTTTTTCAAGATTTGTATTGAAATTTTTTTTGAAAAGTTGTGCTAAAAAGCCTTCCATACTTTCATCTACCTGCACTGTAGTTTTTCCTTCGATCTCGGTGAGCAACCAATTATGCACTGCAAATAATCCCAAAGTTTTTCCTGTCCAGCCAAAGTTTTGAAAAGGTTCAACTGTATGAAGGGTTGAATTAATTTTTGTGCCACCGGTTTTCCAACTAAAGGTGGTACCTGGTTTTAGCGCACCATGTAATTTAGGATTGCTGATATCAGTTTGCCAATCAGCCCAATTTGGAATGTTGGTTAATACTGTCCAAACTTTTTCGCTATCTGCATTGATAGTGATGGACTTACTGCATTTTACGGGTGCGTTGAAATTGATTTTTTTCATGGTAATTGATTTTGCGAAAACTGTTGTTTTTAATTAACACTACAAAGGTCATCGCAAAATCAAGCCATGCTCTTGATAAAAATCAAGAAATTCAAAACCTATAAAAAACTCCAGTAAAAATAATTTGATTTGAGTCTAACCGGACGCTTTTTTTCTTAGTCTACTCAAAGTTTCAGGTGTCATACCCAACATGGAGGCCAGATATTGTAATGGTACCTGATTAAATAATGCTGCATTAAAATTGAAGAGTTGGTGATATCGCTCTTCGGCCGACTTCGAAAGGTGTTGAATAATTCTATCTTCTAAAACGGTGAAACATTTTGCTATGAAAAGTTTCTCCAATTCAGGCCAACGTGGAAGTACTTGTCCAATATTTTGGTAATCCTTTCGGTCAATGACGTACAATTCGCATTCAGTTAAAGCCTGTATATTCCAGCGTGCCGGAAGCTGAAAAATAAAACCGGATAAGTCCACAGCAAAATATCCTTTTGTAGAAATCCATTTTGTTACTTCCTTGTTATCAATATGCACAAACTCTCTAAGTATCCCCATTTGAACAAAACCAAGTCTGTCGGCATGGTGGCCGGTTTTAAGAAAGAAATCGCCCTTTTTTAAGGTAACTACCCTAAATAATGAACTGATTTTAGCTACATCTTCCTTAGTAACGCCAAAGTTGGTATGGATATAGTTTTCAAGTTCTGTCATTGCCTCTAGTTTCTTGTATACCTAAATATTTTGAATGGTTATCCTTCTTTTTTCCTTTAAAGCTTTAAAATGAGAGGGGGTTAACCCGGTTGCTTTTTTAAACTGTGCGGACAAATGTGCAACACTGCTATAATTTAATTTATGTGCAATTTCGGACAAAGTATCTTCTCCAAAAATGATTGACTCTTTTATTCTTTCAATTTTTAATGCGATAATATACTGTTCAATGGTTGTAGCCTCCACTTCAGAAAAGAAGTTTGCCAAGTAGGTATAACTATGGTTTAATTCTTGACTTAACAAAGCGGAAAACTTCATATTTGGTCTTTTGTCTGTCGAAACATAATCAATCATAACTTTTCGGATTTTCTCAATAAGCACTCCCTGCTTTTTTTCTAACAACTCCATCCCTGCCATTTTAATTTTACTATTTAGTTTCTTTTTATCATCATCAGAAATATCTTCCTTAGTTTCTATTTCTCCTAAATCAACTTTGACCAAGGATATGCCCAGTTCATTTAAAGTATCCTTAACAAAAATTTTGCAGCTTTCACAAGCCATATTTTTTACATAGATTTTCATAAGCTAATTTTTATTGTTTTTTCATTGGTTAGAGGAAACCCTTTTTCTGGCACGTGCGGATAAACTTATTCAAATTATATACGCAAGGAATGCTCAAAAAGGTTATCCTCAATGCATAAACAAATTCTTTTAAATAGTTAATGGACAATCGGTTGAACAGGCACAGAAATAATGGATCGGGTATAACTCCCGGAAATACTAATTAACATTCCGGGAACTAATGATGGGGCCTACTTAATTATGTTTTATTAATTTTCCATAACAACAGCGCATTTGCTGCCGTTACAAATGCAAATGCTTTCTCAAACGTTGTTTCAGCGACAAGGTTGCCTATGGTGTTTAAGCAAAATAGGCTAAAGAAAATCCACAATAATATGGACAAAATTCTTTCTGTAAAAAAAGCTTTTACGAAATTTCCCTTTTGAAGAAGCACATAAATGAAAAAAGAACTGATAGCAATAGAAATTGATTCAAATGCAACCATTTCTTCATCGGTTTTTAACTTTCCGCCCCAGGTAATATTGTAAGGAATTATTTTAACTAAAATGAGCAAATGAAATAAGAGCGCAATGGCGGTTATTCCTATTAAGATTTTAATGTAAACTGATTTGTTGAAATTCAATAGTTCTTTATTTTGAAGGGCCACTAATTAAAACTAAAAGTAGAATAAAAAAACGATACTGGAGAATCGGTGGTGTAAGGAAGTTTACATAACATTGTATTGACGAGACTTTTAAACCTGCTAACTAAAAAAGTCGGAACAAGATGTCCCGACTTTAAAGTAAACGCGCTTGGTTAACCGATAATACGATTGTCTTTCGCTACGAATTTGGCAAATGCCATTAATGCCCCTGTAACCATTAGGTTTCTAAAAAAGTTTACCATTTCCAGTTCTTTTTCTCTTGCTAAATCAGCAGTCATATTTTCCACATCTAATTCGTGACCCATAGCTCTTGGCAAATGAACCAAAATTGCCATTAAGATTACGTACAAAGCCATTAGCGCATAGGCTAATTTGTCGTATTTGCCAATAACGGCACTTACAATAAACAGCACAATGCAGAATAGTGTGAAGTAGTTCCAAAAGTATGGAAACGGAATATAGTCGGGCACAAAGGCAGCACCAACTTCGGGTTTACCCAAGTGCAAGCCAACATAAAGCAAAAACGAAAGCGGAAAAATGTATTTCCCTAAATTTAAAATTTTGTCCATTGTGTGATTTTTAACTAGTTGGGAAAGGAATAAGTGGTCTGATTTCTACTGAGCTATTTGGATATTTAAGAATTGGGCAGGTCGCGCTCCATTCTTTCACTTCTTCCAAATTGTCGGATTTACAGATTAAAAAACCTGAAACTAACACGCTGTCAGATTCTTTGTGTGGGCCGGCTAAAATACCGTTGTTGTTTACGATGGTTGCATCATAACGCACCGGTGCGGTATGTACCAATTTACCTTGCATGGCGATGTTTCCAATCCACGATTGCCACTTAGGCATATCTTCAGCCATATCCTGTGAAGTTGCCAAGTAGCCATTATCGGCACTTGCATTTCGAAATACTAATAAATATTCTGTCATTGTTTTACAATTTTATCCCGAATAATCGGTGGTTAATTAGGAGATAAAATTCAGCAATCAATTTTGCGTGAACGATGACAAAAGTCGATGTTTTACAATTTTGCCTTGAGTCGGCTAAAAACATCCTTATTAATACCTAAATAAGAAGCGATAAGTTTACTGGATAGCCTTGTCATTAGCATTGGACGGTAGTCCATTAGCCATTTAATTCGTTCCAAGGCCGTTAAGGAAACAAAGGTGTTAATGCGATACACAGAGTTGGCATAAGACGCTTCCAATATTTGTTTGTATACTTTATCAAACTGTGGAACGGTTTCCATCATAATTTGGAAAGAGGATCGGTCAATAGCGAAAAGCTCGCATGGTTCTACGGCTCTTATGTTTTCTGTGGCCGGTTTTCCACTGCCAAAACTTAACAGTTCAGAACACCAGTTATCCTCTATCACAATATCACGTGTAGTTTCGTTAAAGTCTTTGTCGTAAACGTAAACCTGTAAACAACCTTTAGCTATGAAATATACATATTTGCAAATGTCGCCTTGGTGTAAAAGTTGTTCGTTTCTTTTGGTTTTGATATGTATAAAATTCGCCAATACCCTATCCAAGTTGTCTAGGTCGTTTCCCAGTCGGTTGCTTATGTGATTACGTAAAACTGATATCATTTATGAAGTGAAGGTTAAGGTCAGACCATCTTGACGTTCCCGATTTTCAGAGGCTCAATTTTCTGTTTTTCAAAATAATAATGCTTATGATATAAATGATCACTATTGCAATAGGAATGAAAACAAATCTGTTTTCGGGGAAAAGATACCAGAGTACCAAAATGGCAATTGTTCTTGTTATGGTATGAAACAAACCCACCCAATGGTCAATAATCCAGGTTAATGGCACCCACATTAAACCGGTTAAAATTCCAATAGTTAATGGCAGAGAAGTATAATTTTCTATAAAAAATGGAATTGCGATAGAGTATACCAAAATTGCTTGGGCTACAGTAAGAAAAAACAGGCTATCGAAAGCATTTTTAGGCTTGTTTTTGTCTAGATAATCTTCTCCCGTAAATTTAGAAATCCCCATTGCCAGATAAACAATGCAGCCAGTTGAAATAAATAGAACCCATACCGTTATGGTATCTGAAAAAAATAATCCTGAGATAGCTACTATACCCCATGCTATTAAACCGGCTATTGGGGATGCTAACAGTTTACGCTGTTTAAACTCCTGTTTTTGTTCTTCAAGGGTTCTTGTAAATTGGTTCATTCTTTGGTTGATTTGGTTAATAACAGGATTTTAAGATACAATTCTTGTACAAGGTTTACGAAAGTTTGTGGCGATTTTCAGTTCACCTCAATTTCCATTTGGTCGATTAAAAAATCCTGACCAAAAGTGAGTTTTTTTGCCAAGGGACTATTGGGTTTTATTGCCCTCCAAAAGGGTGTTATGTCATCAATTGATTTTCCGTTTTGTAGCTGTTCATAATTTGCTTCGGCAACAATTCGTAAAAATATCCCTGTGGTTAAAGGGCATGTGAATTCGGCATTGTGTTCCAATGCCAGATCTTTGCGTAGCGTTTTGATATCAATATGCTTACCATAGCCAATTTCTTTCAGGTAGTTATCAATGAGAAGTGGGGTAGGGATAAGCATGTTACTTCCGGCGGGAATGTCTGCAAATGCTTTATCAGTACGTTTTACTTTTGGCTCGTTGGGATAATTGAATTTCTCAAGCCAAGTTTTTTTCTTTGCCATAGCACCGGTTCAATGTTAATTTCAAATATAAAAAATTGCACCGTTTTGTCAAGGTTAAGTTTATGTTGAATGTTCGCATAGTATTATAATTCTTCACCTTTTTCAATTCTGCAAGACAAATCACTTATAAATCGTGCCATTTGTCCGCCATCAACAACATCATGGTCGAGTAAAACAGTAATTTTTAGCATTTCTCTTATTTCTATTTTATCATTAATTACAACCGGCTTTTTTGAGATTCTTCCAATCCCAAAACAGATTGGATGGACGGATATAGGTATAAACCAACCATCGGCCTGACCTATCATCCCAATGGAAGTAATGGCGACATTTCCCATTTTACTATTCGCGAAGTGAGGTCGCTTTAACAGGAATCGCCAAAATAAGCGTCTTAAAAAACCCGGTAATATATAGTAAAATCTTTCCATTCTATTGGATCTACTTCGAAGAACAATGTCCTTGTCTGTTAAATTTTGGTCCTTGGCTTCATTTATCTGTTTGTTTATGGATTCAATACTCCTTTCATTGACTTTTTCAATTATCACGGGCAGTGGGATTTTTTGTCCATTTAAATCTTTTTCTACTGCAAGGGATACATTAATATCATTAAAGATTATGACTTTTCTCTTCCCGTGAAGATATGCTGCTACATTTTCAAATTCCGTTATACTTCTGCTTATTACTTTTATCAACCAAGCTGTAAAAGACAACTCAATTCCTTTGCTTTTAAGTTGTTTAAGTTTTTCTCTACTTTCAGAAACATCAACTTCTATTAGTGCAGCTATATGATGCTTATGAACGCCAATGGCACAAACATCATTAGTGGCTATTCTTGATTTTGGAAATTTTTTTATCTTAAAGTTGGTCATTAACAGAATTCAATTTGCATAACACATGACGCCTTACCAAATGCATTGATGTTCTATATTTTAGAAGGCTTTGTACCGAAGATATGGATAAGATTTAAAAAGAAAAAGAATAGGTCAAATGAATCTGGAAAGACCGTTTGGAGTATTAATTATGCTGAAAGCATTGTTACAGCTTCCGTAGTTGAGGTAACAAAGTTGCTCTATCTTCCTTAGCAAGACTAAACTATTTTAAATAGCATTTATGATTAAGACTTCCAAAATTACTTCGGCAATTTGGGTATTGTTTGAATAATGTGTTGCGATTCTCATTCTATAATGAATTGTATTTGTCGTGGAGTCCTATTCCATTAAAAATCTGTTCTTTATATTTTTCAATTCTTCCAATTCTTGTCTGTGGTTGCTTGGGTTGGGAAAAATGAATAATATAGCCCCTTTGTCGCCCCGGTGTTAAATTATAGAATGCATTTTTAAATGCAGGGTTAGCTTCAAATGCTTGAAGTAACTCATCCGGGACCGGCTCCGGATTTTTGTTAAACACTACTTTCTTACCACTTTCTTCCAGAGCAATTGCTTCCAAAATATAGGATTTTAAAATAGCTTCCAGTTTTTTTATTTCGTCTGCATTGGTAAATTTTACAATTCTGTCTGACTGCAAATTGCCTTGTTGCGATAAAATTTTGTGCTTGTCGACCAAGAGTACCCCTTTAAAAAAACCCATGTTGGCAGAATCCTTCAATGCGGCTACTGCAACAATGTTTTTCCCTTTGTGAGTATATACAGGAGCACCCCATTTAAGCTCCTCTGTCAGACCTGTTTCTAAAACAATTTGTCTAAGCATTTCTAATTCCTCGCGCCAGGAATTAACTTTACATTGGGGCGTTCCACCATATTTGCAACGCATACAGCCTTCAACCATGTATTTGTCAACCAAAGGATTCAATGCTATTTTCATCGGCTACTATTTATTAATTCGATTCCGGGTAAACGGGATTCACTATACTTGTTTTAAATAGTCAGAACTTTTATGTTTACTGTTCGTTTCAAAACCTACTTCGCCATGTTTTATAGCGTTTTGGCTGATTGCTCTATTCTACGGTCCCGTTAATTTTTCCAAACAGGGATTTCAATGTAACTGTCGTTGTGCCACTTAATTTGCAAGGGTTCGGCTGCATCGTCCAACGTTTCTTCTATAACAGGTTTCCCGGAACCATAATTAATAATCTCAAAAGGATGTTTGTTGATGTTGAGAAGAATTACAATCCGACTTCCTGCACCTATTTTTTTACTAACAAATCTAGTATTGTCAAAGGGAATACTTTCTTTTTTATTGGGTTGCAATAGCTGTCGCTTACTATTGTCTTTAGCATAACTCGCTCTGCCTACATAGCGCGTAAGAAAAAAATAGTTACCGTTAGGCATTAGCTCATACAACGCCAGAGAAACATCCATATCCTTTTTATTGATAGTTGCAAACAAGTTACCGGTGAATGAACCATTCATGGTAAAACCCTTCTCAAAAGGGTTTGAAGTGAAAATGATACCATTACCGGAATCTAGAGTGTCAAAAATTATTTCCGGAGTGAAATAATTATTTTGGCTTTCCCGGTCTTTAAAATCTATAGTTTGCATTTCAAACTTTTTACCTTTTGGTTTGCGAGAGGTTAGCATTTTATTATTTAAGTAAAAAGTTAAGGTATCATTATTTAAAGCCTTCAATGTATGAGCGTGTTTCCATTCATTTGTTCCCATGACCTGGTAATTTACTTTGTCTCTAAGCAAACTGGGTTTTGGTTTTCCCTTCAAAATATAATCGAGCCAATCATAAGCCAAATCCATCATATTTATTTGAGCAACACTATCAATTTCATATCCCATCAAATTTTTAGCAAAACTGCGCTGCCCACCCCAATGGTCGTAAGGTCCAATAACAAAATAGTGCTCTGCATTTTTGTTGTATTTGGTGTGCAGTTTAAAATATTGAATAGCTCCAATTTGGGAGCCATCATAATACCCGGTGGTAGATAAAATTGGGATATTAATTTTTGAATATTCTTCCGGAGTGGGCACCATGGCCTGCCAGTACTGGTCGTAGGATGAATGTTGTAACCATTTTTGGAATATTTCGCTCTTATATCCGGCTAAACTATCTGTGTTTTTCCAGGCAATACCACTCTCAAACCATTCAAAAGGCAAGCTTCTTCTTATAGGTTCTTTTTTATAAATATTATCGTTTGGCCAGTACAACCCCAGGTTCATTTCTACATTATTTTCCATGGGAACATCAAATCCGGGCATCACTGCCACCTGAGGAACAATGGTCTTTAATGCCGGATGAATGTTTTTAACTGTAGACCATTGCGAATAGCCTGTATAACTACCACCATACATACCCACGCTTCCATTACACCAGCTTTGTTTACTTATCCAGTCAATAATATCGTAAACGTCTGTTGATTCGTGTTCATAAGGAGCATAGTGCTTTATATCGGATCTAATCCCACGGGCATAAGCTACAATACCTACATAATCTTTGTCTGCAGATTTTTTTCCAAAGATGGCATCGTTTGCATTTTGATAATAGGTGGTATAAAACAGAACTGCAGGCAAAGGAATTGTATTTCCTTTTTTGCGCACAATTATGGCGGATAGAGCTACACCGCTTCGTGTTGGTATGGATACACTATCCAGAATACTGTAAATACTGTCATTTGGAGCCGACGGTTGAGCAAAAAGTGCTATGCAATTTAAAAGCGCTAAAAGGGTACATAAGAACGATTTCATAGGTTTAAAGCTACTATTTTTTGGGTGGTTGTATTTTTCTAATTTTACTCTTGCTCATTAAAACTTACCATCCAATGAATACCAAATTTATCCCTAAACATTCCAAAATAGTCGCCCCAGAATGTAGTATTTATGGGCATTGTAATTTGTCCTCCATCGGATAATTCGTTAAACAATTTATCTGCTTCCTGTTTACTTTCGGCTCGTATGGAAACAGAAAAATTGTTACCCTGAACAAATGAAGTTGCCCAATCTCCTCCGGTGTCACTTCCCATTAGTACAGAAGTTCCTATGGGTAAGCCAACGTGCATAATTTTGTTTTTGTCTGCTTCAGGAACTTTATAATCCCCGCTTTCGGGCATTTCTCCAAAGCGTCCAATATAGGAAAACTCCCCTCCAAAGACCGATTTATAAAAATTAAAAGCGGCCTCACAGTTTCCATTAAAGTTTAAATACGTATTGGTGGTTGCCATTTTTCAAGAGTATAGAAGTGAATTAGTTATGCTTTGTACGTATAAATATCATGGCGATTGCAGTGGTTACAATTCCCATTAGTAAAGCGCCAAGAGCACCTTGCATTGCATAGTTTTTATAGTTAAAATTAGCTTCCGCTTCCGGAATTGTTTGGTAATAACCCAACTCTACGGAACGCTTGATAACGTTTGGAAAATATTCGGGAGTGATGACGTAAGAAGTAATCCATTGCGTCAACGGACTTATTAAAGCAATGAATAAAGACAAAATAATCCCCGAAATTAAACCCTGTTTATACGAAATTTGTCCATTGTAAAAATTTTTCTTTTTGTCTTTAAGTGCCAAAACCATAACCCAAATTGCGGGAATTGCAAACAGGTTTGTCAGGTACAAATGGTAGTCAATATACTTGCCGTGAAGCCCGAAAAGTTTTTCCAATACCATCCAAAGCAATACCATTACCGAAAAAATAATGGCCCATTTCAATTCAATTTTTATGTTTTTCATGGTTGT
>JBGTEN010000303.1:0-18949 GCA_041747755.1 Arenibacter sp.
TGTACAGGTTCTGCTGATGGAAACATCTCATTCACCTTTGATAATTATGATGCCGGTGCAACTTCAGTGCAATATGAGATTTTCAATTCACAGTCTAATATCTCTACAGGACATGTTGGTTCATCAGTTGTGAATCCTCCTTCTGGAGCAATCAGCATTGACAACTTTGCCACTTTAGCTCCCGGAGAATACTATTTGTTGCTTTCGGAAGTTGGTGGAGCATTTAATGGATGTTCGGTTTATGGTGGTGAGTTTAGAATTAGAGAATCCGTAAACCTGCTAGATATAAACTTGGCAGTTACTAAAAACGATAATTGCAATCTTAATGCAGGTATTATTACTGCCTCGGGTCAATTTGGTACAGCTCCATATCAATATCAGATTTTACCTGCAGGATCACCCGCTCCTACAGTTCTAACATGGACGGGGTCTAATGCCAATGTTTTCAACGTTGAAAGCGGAGATTATGATGTATATATTAAAGACGCCCACAATTGTATTCAATTCGATACGATTACTGTTGGTTTAGATCTAAGACCTGAAATTTCTTTGTCTGTTGTTGATGAATGTGTTGCCGAGGGTACATTCCAGGTTTTGGTAACGTTAGATATTGCCGGAAGCGCTCCTTATCAGCTTAGTGTTAATGGTGGTCCGTTCCAAAACATAACTTTTAACGCCAGCAACCAGTATACTATTTCGGGACTAAGCTCAGGTATTGCTCAAACTATCGCAGTAAGGGATTTGAATGGTTGTGCAGATACCGACCCATTTACCATTCAAGCTCCATTACAGTTTAATGCCGCTCTAACCACACTATTGAATTGTGAAATAGCTCCGGCAAATAATGCAGAAATAACCATAGACGTTTCGGCAGGTTCAGGAAATTACGAATATGAAATATCTGGTCCTATAAACCAAGCTAGAGCTGCTTTACCTTCTGCAAGCTATATTTGGAATTTAGCTAGTTTACCCGGTACGTATACTATTACTGTTTATGACGCAAGTACTTCTGTTCCAAATTGTTTGGGCTCTGTTATCGTTGAAGTTCCATTAGCGGTTGCTCCTGTCTTTGCAGAAAAACATCTAGATATAAGTTGTTTTGGTGCCGCTGACGGATCTATTACCCTATCTCAAACGGATAATGGGATCAATCCGCTTACCTATAGCATTAGTCCGATGGCAGGTAGCTATAATGCTGCTACCCGTACTTTTGAGAATCTTCCTCCAGATACCTATACCATTACCGCAACAGGAACTAATGGTTGTACTACCGATATTACCGGGATCATCATTGATCAACCTGCTGCCATATCAAACATCAACGCTACGGTAGTTGAATTTGGTTGTTCCGCAGGAAATAACTCAAATAATGCAAGTATAACCATTGATGGAACAGCGATTACAGGTGGTAGCGGATCGTATGTCATCTATGAATTTGTAAATAACGGAACAGCTTCCATTGTTCAATCCGGTGCCAACCAAACTTATGTTGAAACCAATAGAGTAGGTGGTAATTATACCATAAATGTGTACGACGATCGCGGATGTATTGGTACTGCAACAGCCGCCATTCTTCCATTTGACGAAATCCTTACCGCCACGGCGGCCATTACCAATCCGTTGAGCTGTACGCCTGGTGCTGATGGTCAAATTACAATTACTACCACATCAACCAATAGTGATCCAACACGATTTGAGTATAGCATAGACAATGGAGTAAACTATCAGGTATCCAATATTTTCAGTGGCTTGGGCATAGGAACTCATAATTTCTTGGTAAGGCATTTAGATACAGGATGTATAACCAGTACTTCGGCAACCATAAGCAACCCCAACACCTTTGATATTATTATTAATAAGCTTAGTGACGTAATCTGCTTTGGCACTAACTCAGGGGAAATCACTTTGGAATTATTAGATGCTACGTATAGCGGTCCGATAAATTGGATTGTCTGGAATACCAATGGTACAGCATCTACAGCAGATGATAGTTTAGTTACAAATGGAACATTCTCAACTCCCGGCGCAACAGCTCCAATTAATCTTTTTGCAGGTAGCTATTTGGTGGAACTAATACAAAATAACTTCCCGGGATGTGCAAATGTTCAGGCGTTTACCATCGACGGTCCAAGTGCTGCTATTACCGGAAATACAGAAGTTATAGAAATTACATGTGTAGGTAATGATGGAGTAATTGAAATCATTGATGTTACCGGTGGATGGGGTGGATATACCTACTTTGTTGGAACTACTGCACCTGCAAGTGCCGCAGATTTTATAGCCGCTCCAAGGTTTGAAAACTTAGCACCGGGAACTTATGAAGCTTGGGTAAGAGATGCAGAGGGATGTCAGGAATTAATACAAAACACCATTGTTCTGGCAGATCCTGTGCCTATTTCTGCAAGTCTTCAGGTAAATCAGGAGAACTGTACCAATCTTGAAGGAGAAATTGAGGTTATAAATACTGTTGGTGGCCAAGGCAGTAATTATACCTACCAACTTATAAAAGATGGGCTTGCTTTTGGTGACCCACAAACATCCTCGATATTCACAGGATTAGGCGCAGGAAGTTATGAAGTAGAGATTAACGACCAATGGGGTTGTTCCTTTGCCACAGCTACAGAAATACTCTATGAAGAGATGAATCTAACGGCAACCGTGGTGAAACTTATTGACTGTAGTATGGCTCCGGGTGGTGAAATTACCATTAATGTAATAGGTGGTTCAGCGAATTTGGAATACACAGTAACCTTCCCGGATTTAACAACGGCAACCAATGCAACTGGTATTTTTACTGGACTGACTCAAGTTGGAGTGTATACCTTCCTGGTAAGAGATCTGGATACTACGAATCCAATATGCGAGAAAACCTTAGTGGAAAATCTGGAAGCCCCATCTGCTACAACATTGATTTTGCCTACTATAGTCGATGTTTCTTGTAATGGTTTGAGTGATGGTAGCATCACGGTCAATTTGGCTCCAACCGCTATTGGAATAAATGAAGACCCTATTTATTCTTACAATTTATATGATGTCACAGGAACTACCTTACTTGCAGGACCTCAAACCAATCCATTATTCACAGGATTGGCTGCAGGAGATTATCAAATAGAAGCTTTATCTAGTAGAGAATGTGCTTCAGCAAGAATAGATGTTACCATAACTGAGCCCAGCCCATTACTGGTTACAGTGACGGCAACAGCATTTACTTGTAGCCCAACCAATGGTGTCAACACTGCCACGGTGACGGCAACAGTACCTTTGGGAGCAGGAACAACGCCATACTTATACAGTATTGATAACATCAATTTCCAATCCGAAAATACCTTCGAAATTGTCGATACAGGAATTGACCAAACCATTACCGTCTATGTTACTGATGGTAAAAGTTGTACAATAATAGATAGTGTGACCATTTTCGCATTGAACAGATTTACAGCTGTTGTATCTCAAGATGCACCTATATCTTGTGCGGGATCAGAGGAAGTAACTATAACAGTTGCAGATAATGGTAATGTTTTAAATGTGTACACCTTTGAGTTGCTTCCTGTGGGCAACACAAATGCAACCCAAACAGGTACACCTGCATATAATGCAGCTACCTTTGAGTTGAGTGCCGTTGGCAGTTATACTTTTAGAATTACCGATACCGCTACGGGCTGCTATTTCGATACTGCTACCTATACCATTGCGCCATATGACTTAGTTGAGGTGATAGCTACAGCCACGGCTCCTGTGATCTGTTTTGGAGATTCCAATGGTGCGTTGGAAATTAATGTGAGTGGGGTTGTAAATGGTGCATATGACTATGTTGTTTACAATTCAGATGGAACACCCACAACTATATCAGGAAGTGGCAATACCTCTACTAATCCATTGAGTATTCCCAGTCTTTCCGGAGGTAATTATTTTGTTCGGGTTACCGAAACAGGTTATCCATCTTGTTTTGAAGATTCTAATGTTGTAACCATTGTTTCTCCTAGTACTGCTCTTACTACAGTTGTAGCTGTGTTGGCAAGTGTTACCTGCGATAACAATAGAGGAGAATTACTGGTAGATCCAAGTGGGGGTTATGCTCCTTATGACATTCTTTTAACCAACATTACAACCGGGCAAATATATGTGGCTACGGATATACATAGCTTTGTATTTGACGGACTTTCTGCAGGTAGTTTTACAATTTCCATTACCGATAACAATGGTTGTGAATTACCGGAAACAGCCAACTTAATCCCGGCTATACCTATTACTGCAGGCATAAGTGCTACCCCATTAATGTTAAACTGTTATGGTGATACCAGTGCAACAGTGTCTGCCACAGGAGTAACCGGAGGTGAAGGTGTATATCAGTACCAGCTAAATTATTATGATGCTACCGGTACAGCAATTGTGTCTACAACAGGTGGACAAACCAGTCCTAACTTTAACAACTTAGGTGCAGGAATCTATAGTGTTTCAGTATCTGATGGCTGGAATTGCGGTATAGAAACGGTTCAGGTTTCAATTTCTCAACCCACAGAGGTGTCTGCTTCGTTGATTCAATTGACTGCTCTTACCTGCAACACACAAGCTCAAATTCGTTTAACAGGATCTGGAGGTACTGGTACTTATGAGTATAGCTTTAATGGAGGTCCTTATACCGCCATGTCCGGCGGTACAACACATACATTTACCGTACCTCATGGCGTATATCAATACCGTGTTCGCGATTTGAATGGCTGTGGTGAAATACTGTCCAACCAGGTGTCTGTTGATCCTGTTCCTCCTTTATCGGTTGCTATTGATGCTTCTGGGGCCATAATTAATTGTGCCGGAGAAACTACAGCTTCTATTAGGGCAACGGCCGCAGGGGGATTGGGTAATTACCAGTATGAATTGTATTCTAATGCAACCTTAACAGATTTAGTAGCAGGACCTCAAGCTAGCCGTGACTTCTTCAACCTAGGTGTGGGTAATTACTATGTAAGAGTTACAAGTGGAGATTGTGTTACTGTATCAAATGTTATTCCCATTATTGAACCAACACCTCTGGTAGTTACTGATAGTTTCACCAATGCAACCTGTTCCGGTACAGCAGATGGCACCATCACCATAAACTTGTCCGGAGGTTCAGGAGGTTATTTATTTGCTATTTCACCAAATCTAAATCAGTTCCATACGCAAAATGTGTTTACTGGATTGGCAGGTAGTGCAACCGGCATTACTTATACAGTGATTGCTCAGGATGTAAATGGTTGTTTTGAGGTAAGAGAATATACTATTATAGAACCTACGCCTATTATGGCTACAACTACCGTATTGCCTGAAATATGTGCCGGTAGTGAAGATGGCTCCATTGCCCTTACATTAAGCGGTGGTACAGCCCCCTACAGCACTAGTTTAAATTCTAATAACCCTACAGATTTTGTTCAAGATCAAACGCTATTCACTGACTTGGCGGCTGGTACCTATGTGATATTTGTAAGAGATTCCCAAGGTTGTGAAACTAATGTAGTTGTAGAAATAGAACCTGGTGTAAATCTTAATGCAACTGTAACTCCCATTTACGAATGTACAGGAGACACTCCTATTAGTTCCATAAATGTGGTGCTTGCAGATCCAACGGTAGCTTCCGATGTTTTATACGCTTTGGATTCTACAGACCCAATGGATATGATATTAGAGCCAAGTTTTACAAATATTGCTGCAGGAAATCATTATCTGGCTATTTCTCACGCCAACGGCTGTACAGTAACCATTCCTTTTGTGATTCAAGGTTTTGATCCTCTAGTGCTTACACTAGAGCAGAATAACATTAATGAAATTACAGCTATTGCCACCGGAGGCCTTCAGGAGTACACTTTCTATTTTGGAGCTGTAAATAATGGTGCCAACAATAGATTTATGATTACCAGAACCGATACCTACACCGTCACCGTTGTAGATGAAAACGGATGTGAGGCTACAGCTCAAATATTTATGGAGTTTATAGATATTGAGATTCCTAACTTCTTTACACCCAATGGAGATGGCTCTAATGATCTTTGGAGACCAAGGAACCAAGAGGCTTTCCCAGAAATACTAACTATCATATTTGACCGTTATGGTAGAGAGCTATATAGAATGGGGCTAAATGATCCCGGATGGAATGGTCTTTACCAAAATAATGAACTCCCTACCGGTGATTACTGGTATATCATAAAACTCAATGGAGCTAATGATGATAGAGAGTTTACGGGCAATTTTACCTTATATCGATAAAAACTTAACCTACACAAAATGCGTAACAGAATATTAACCTTAGTGCTTTTATTAAGTGCACTGGCATCAAAAGGGCAGGAGCTCAACTCTCCCCAATTGTCTCAATATTTGGCAGACAACCCTTTTGTACTTGCTCCTACCTATGCCGGAATTGGAGACCATGTTAAGATTAGACTTAATGGTCTAACACAGTGGGTGGGTATCAAAGATGCCCCGGACACGCAATCGCTCGCAGCAGATATGCGATTAGGAAATAAATCCGGACTTGGCGTATTCTTGTATAACGATAGTAACGGCTATACCAAACAAAAAGGTGCAAGGCTATCCTTTGCCCACCACTTAACTTTAGATCGATATGAAGATGAGTTCTTATCGTTTGGTATTTCTTACAATTTTAACCAGTTTCGTATAGATATTGCAAAATTTATTGATGCGGGAGGAGATGCAGGTGTTACGGATGACCGTTCTACTTCTAATCAGAATTTTGACGTAGGTGTTATGTATAGAAAAAACCAGTTTTGGTTCAGCGCTAATGCATCTAACTTATTGGATAAAGACATCACCCGTTTTAATCCTACCTTCGAGCCTAATGCCTTAAGAAATTATTACGTTTATACTGGATATCGCATAAGGAAAGATAAAAACTCAAACTTTGAAATAGAGCCTTCTATACTTTACAAGATTTTTGAAAGTGATGGTCGTTCAGAAACCGACTTAAATGCTAAGTTTCGTTGGTATGTTTTTGAAGATTACTACTATGCAGGGGTAAACTATAGGTTCTTAAATGATCAAATTGGGAAGCCTTTATATCTTGCTCCTTTTTTCGGATTAAAAAAGAATAATTTCTACTTTGGCTATTCCTATCAGATACAGTTAAACGAAATTTCAAACTACAGCACCGGCACCCATGTAATCACTATTGGTCTTGATTTATTCCAGGGACTAAGCAATTGTAGGTGTACTTATTAAATATCTGCTTCATTTACCTTAAGTTTGCAAAAAAAATTAGAACCCTTTGGGTAAAGTAAAAGTAAGTACAATTAAACTTTACGCCTATCATGGCTGCCTTAATGAAGAGGCTGTGCTTGGGAGTGACTATGTTGTAGACATTACGGTAGAGGCAGATCTTAGCCTCGCATGTCTTTCAGACAAGCTATCAGATACGATAGACTATGTTCTTATCAACACTATTGTAAAGGAAGAAATGCGGGTAAAATCTAAGCTTTTAGAGCACGTAGCTAAACGAATTATGAATCGTATTTTTGAGGATACACCCATTGTGAGTTGGGTAGAAGTTTCCGTCACTAAGCTAAATCCACCTATTAATGGCGATGTAGCAGCTGTGTCTGTTATCCTTGAATCAAAAAGAATCTGAGTTTAAATTTTGAAAATGTAAAAAAGTACTACATTTGCACCTCTTAATGGCATCGTGGCCGAGTGGCTAGGCTGAGCTCTGCAAAAGCTCCTACAGCAGTTCGAATCTGCTCGATGCCTCATAAAACCTCATTAAAAAATGAGGTTTTTTTATTCCAAAAGTGTCTATGTTCCAGCTTTAAGTTTTTAACCTTGATTAAGTAAAATCCAAAACCCGAACTTATCGTTCTTTCAATAGTTCAATACCCTTTTTAATATTTAGTTTGTCTTTAGGAAGAAAACCCTTAGTAATAAGCACTAATCCACAAATAATGAGCACAAGTCCAATACTTTTTTTTATAAAGTGAATACGCTTTGAGGTAAGCTTGCTTCTTAATTGTTTGGCTAAGAGTATTTTAAAAATATCTGTTGCAAAATATGCCGCTATCATTGTTCCAAAAAAGAGTCCTATTCTTTCTGGATCATTATCTAAACTTGGCCCGACAATAATGATGATTCCTAACCAAAAAACAAGAACCCCTATATTAATAAAGTTTAGTAAAAAACCTTTCACAAAAAGACTCAAATATGCTCCTTTTGTTATTTTAACTTTTAACTCTATCTGTTTATTAGGTGGTTTTAGAAAGGTAGTAGTCCCAAATATAGCCAAAATAACCCCGCCGAACACGTAAAGTCCTGGTTGATTACTCAAATTCTCCAATAATTGAAAACTGCTAAAGTAGGCGATGGTAAGAAATAGTACATCAGCTAAAATAACTCCCAAATCAAAACACAGTGCTGCTCTAAATCCTTTTAATGCACTTGTCTCCAAGAGCACAAAAAAAACAGGTCCAATCATAAAGCTTAAGAAAAATCCTAAAGGAATGGCTGCCTGTATGTCTGCTAACATTAATTTACATTCTTATTATTTTTCCTCCAAAAACAGTCTTCTCTTCCATTTTGGAGGGGTTTCCGTATACATTAACTGTGCCTCCAGCTTTTACGGCTGCCCTAACATAATCGGTAGCATAAATATCCGCAGTAGAACCTGCATTTACATTTACGGTGGTAAATTTTGTTTTAAAATCTTTACCTTTATAAATTCCTCCCGTATTTATAATTACATCCTGATTATCTGATGATCCTTTCGCTGTTACAATTCCTCCAGAAACAGTTTTTATCAACAACTGTTCCACTTGAGCGCTGACTGAAATTTCTCCTCCTTCCTGGGCTTTCAGTTCTAAAACATTCTGTTTTATAATGTCTTTAGAGGTTATTCTTGCATCCTCATTAACGTCAACTACTAACAAAGTCTCAGTGTAATAGAGGTCTACAAAAGTTTTATAACCACTGAACATTTTTGTAATTTCCATACGTATTCGCAATATACCATTTGTATTCACGATTGCTACTTTATCTGTATTGGTTCCTGTAATTACGGCTTTATTTACGTCTGATTTTATTAAGTTAATAGAAAGACCATCAAAACCTTTTACCTCTGTAAATTTTTGTAGGTCTTTGGTGATTCTTTCATTTTGTGCATCAACGGTTTGTAGTCCAACAAAAAGGAAAACAAACAGCACTAACTTTTTCATTTTCTGTGTTTTAACAATTAGAATACCTGCAATAGCAAAATCCATTCCAAAACTACTTTTGAGTCTTATGCCTTTCCTATTAACGTAAAATCCAGATGTCTTTTTACCAAATCTGCATTTTTCACCATAACCACAACTTCGTCTCCAAGCTGATATGTTTTCTTTGTTCGCTCACCAACAATTGCATACTGCTTTTCATCAAAGATATAATAATCATCTTTTATGTCCCGTATTCTCACCATGCCTTCACATTTATTCTCGATAATCTCCACATAAACACCCCAATCTGTTACCCCGGAAATAACACCCTTGAATTCCCTATCTTGATGGTCTTGCATAAACTTTATCTGCATGTATTTTATAGAATCTCGTTCTGCATTTGCAGCCAGACTTTCCATACTTGAAGAGTGTTTGCACTTTTCTTCATAAACATCTGCTTTTGGAGACCTTTCACCATCCAAATAGTGCTGTAATAGTCTATGAACCATTACATCCGGATATCTTCTAATAGGGGATGTAAAATGAGTATAATAGTCAAAAGCAAGGCCATAATGCCCTATATTTTCCACCGTATATAGCGCTTTACTCATACTTCTGATGGCAAGCGTATCTACTAAATTTTGTTCTTTTTGTCCCTTAACATCTTCCAGTAGCTTATTAAGTGAATTGCTTATGGCTTTCTTATCCTTAAAATCTATTTTGTGCCCAAACCGAGAAATTATAGCATTTAAAGACATAAGCTTCTCCTCGTCCGGTTCTGCGTGCACTCTATAAACAAAAGTTTTTTCAGGTTTCTGTTTACCAATAAACTCTGCTACTTTTCTATTAGCTAAAAGCATAAACTCCTCAATTAACTTATTTGCGTCTTTAGCCTCTTTAAAATAAACGCTTTCAGGCTCATTTTTATCGTTTAAGTTAAAACGAACTTCTAGTTTATCAAAAGAGATTGCCCCGGATTGCATTCTTTTGGTTCTCATTAGTTTTGCCAAGCGATCCAAAACTAAGGTAGCTTCCACCACCTCGTTGTTAACACTATATTCTTTGCCGCGTATTGAAACTTCTATGGGGATAATTCCAGTCTCTTCTTCTATAATGTGTTGTGCTTCTTCGTAAGCAAACCGCTCATCAGAATTAATTACCGTTCTACCAAACCATTGATTAAGTACCTGGGCTTTATCATTAAGTTCAAAAATTGCTGAAAACGTGTATTTTTCCTCATATGGGCGCAAGGAGCAGGCGTTGTTTGATAAAATCTCCGGTAACATCGGAACTACTCTATCAACAAGATAAACTGATGTTGCCCTATTATAAGCTTCTTCGTCTAAAACCGTATTTGGAAGCAAGTAATGAGAAACATCCGCAATATGAATGCCTATTTCATAATTACCATTTTCTAACTTTCGAAATGATAAGGCATCGTCAAAATCTTTAGCATCATGCGGATCTATTGTAAAGGTGAGCACATCTCTCATATCCCTTCGCTTCGCAATTTCCTCAATCTTAATACTAGTGTCTAATTTATCTGCAAAGAGTTCAACCTCTGTTGGGAATTCATAAGGTAATCCATATTCAGCCAAAATAGAGTGAATCTCGGTATCGTGCTCTCCTGGTTTACCTAAAACCTGAGTAATTTTTCCCACTGGAGAATCTGCATTATCCTTCCAATCTAAAATTTCTACGATTACTTTATCTCCGTTTTCTGAATTTCCAATATTCTCCTTACTGACAAAAATATCCGTGTACATTCTAAAATCTGTGGGACGTACAAAAGCGAACGTTTTCTGCAGATCCAGTATACCTACAAAAGTTGTTTTATAGCGTTCCAAAACCTTTGTAACTTCTCCTTCCAACTTTTTTCCCTTCCGTCTTGGATAAATATAAACTTCAACAGTATCTCTATGAAATGCTCTATTCAATTTATTAGAAGCAATAAAAACATCATCTTCCATACCTTCTATAACAATAAAAGCATTCCCTCTTCCTGTTATATCCACCGTACCAGTATGGTATGTTTTTGTTGTAGCTAGTGCCTTATAACTTCCTCTACTTACCTCTCCTATTCTTCTTTTTTCCTTTAATTCTACAAGTTTTTTTATCAGTTCATTTCTACCATTAGCATCAGTTAATCCAATCTTTGCTGCAATTTGTTTATAATTGAAACTGTTTTCCGGTTCCTTTTCTAAAACCGTAAAAATTCCTTTGGTAATATCATTTTTCTTTTGTCCTTTCGCTTTCTTCTTACTTTTTGACATGTACTATTTTTATTTTGGGAAAATTACAAATTATTATTCATAGCCATACTTTTTAGTTTTAACCAGTTTCAATATATAATCATTGTTTTGTTATGAACATTAAGAAATTATATAATATATCTTTTATTGAATTTTAAAAAAATATGTTGTTTATTATATACTGTTAATAGCAACAATAAAAAAAGGTGAGAATTGTTGACTTGTATTTCAAAATAATTTTATTGACAATCTATTAATACTAGTTTACATTAAAAATCAAGGAATTGTACTTGTTATCAACTACTATTCATAACCCAATTGAACATGAAATTATTAATAACTAAAGGTTAGGTTAATGTTAATTTCAAAACATTACTATTTAATATCTTCTCGTTATTTTTTTAAAATTATATTTTCTTCATATAAAAATTTTATTAAAGCACATTTTAAAGCAGAACTGAAATTATAATAATGATTTGTTATTACTACTTTTTTAACAAGTAAGGTGAAATAATAATAATCTAAAAATCAGCAATATAGAATATAACAAAAATTGAATTGTTAATAAGCTGTTTTTAAGCAAAAAGAAAAGGTATTTGTACATTTGTAGTATTCCTAATACTTACACTTATGAAAATAGCCATTGGAAACGATCATGCGGGAACAGAATATAAACTCGCGGTCATTGGTCTTTTAAAATCTATGAATATTGATGTTATTAATTACGGGACAGATGGTACAGACAGTGTTGATTATCCTGACTTTACCCATCCTGTAGCCAAAGATGTAGCCGAGGGCAACGTAGCTTATGGAATAATTATTTGTGGAAGTGGAAACGGGGCGTCCATGACTGCAAATAAACACCAAAAAGTGAGAGCAGCCTTGTGTTGGACCAAGGAAATAGTAGAATTAGCCCGAGAACACAATGATGCTAATATTTTGAGTCTTCCCGCCCGTTTCATTTCCTTACCACAAGCCTTAGAAATGGTGAAAACTTTTTTGAATACAGATTTTGCAGGCGGAAGACATGAAAGACGAATAGAAAAAATGCCCTGCATTTAAATTTAGGATGTTTTTATGGGGCATGCACATCACCATCATCATAACTCTTCAGAAATAAAAGGAACAAAGCTTTTTATAACTATAGTATTAAATGTGTTGATCACCATAGCCCAGGCGGTGGGAGGATTCATCTCCGGAAGTTTGTCTTTGATTTCAGATGCACTTCATAATTTTAGTGATGTTATTTCTTTAGTAGTAAGTTATGTTGCTAATCGTATATCAAAGAAAGAAGCATCAGCCAGTAGAACTTTTGGTTATAAAAGAGCCGAGATTGTTGCTGCATTTACAAATGCAGCAACCTTAATCATTGTGGCATTACTGTTAATTAAAGAAGCAGTAGAGCGCTTATTTAACCCTCAGGAAATAGCATCCAATATTGTTATCTGGCTTGCACTTTTAGGTATTTTAGCCAATGGTTTTAGTGTCCTACTATTAAAAAAAGAGGCAGGGTCTAACTTAAATATGAAATCGGCCTACCTACATTTACTCACAGATATGATGGCTTCGGTAGCTGTTTTTTTTGGGGGTTTTCTAATGAAGTTTTATGAGGTTTATTGGGTAGATGCAGTTCTCACTATTGTAATAGCTATTTATTTAATTTATATGGGGTATGACTTGTTAAAAACATCAACAAAAGTTCTCATGTTATTTACTCCAGAGAACATAGAGGTTCAAAAGATTGTGAGTACCATTAGTAAAATAAAACCAATTAAGAATGTACATCATGTACACTTATGGCAACTTAATGATGATGAAATTCATTTGGAGGCACACATAAATTTTTCTAATGATATAAAACTTTCAGAATTTGATCGGATTTTAGAGGAGATTGAGGAAACAGTTTATCATGAATACGGAATAAATCACGTAAGCATTCAGCCTGAGTTTGGTAAATGTGAAACTTATGATATTATAGCACAGGATTAGCATGTTAAGAATAAGTATAAAGACCTTTCAAGAACTAAGTACCACTGAACTATATAAGATTTTACAGTTGCGTAATGAGGTATTTATAGTAGAGCAAAACTGTCCTTATCAGGACCTGGACGATAAAGACTTAAAAGCCCTTCATATTATCGGGATAAAGGAAGATAACATAGTGGCTTACACACGTATTTTTAAGTCTGGAGATTCTATGAAACAGGCCAGTATTGGCAGGGTGGTAGTAAAGCAAAACGAGCGTAAGTATGGTTATGGACAAGATATTATGAAGATTTCTATTGAAGCCATAGAAAAGTATTTTAAGGAAACGTATATTCAACTATCTGCCCAGACCTATTTAAAGAAGTTTTACAATTCCTTCGGATTTTTAGAAAAAGGAGAGGAATATTTGGAAGACGATATTCCCCATATTTTAATGGAGAAAAAATAGTATTTCACTCTTATACATCATATTTTTAGTAGCGCGTCATGGGGCATGTGAATATCTTCCATCATAGTATTGGTAAACTTATAATGCCCTTTAGTAGTGATAATTTTAAAGTTATCAGCCTTCATTCTGCTCAAAGTATCTAAAAACAACCATTTTGATTTTAATAAAAAGGGTTTTTTAGATTTTAAACTTATATCAAATACATATCGCTTACCATTTTTAATAGCAACGATATCAGGGGTTATCCTAATTTCACTATCCTTTTTATGATAGGATTTAGGACGCTCGTAGCCTTCTAAATCTGCTTTTATTTGCTCAAAACCATGGATTTCTAAATAGACAATAGATTTTTTTAAAAATGCTTCGTTTTCTGTTTTCTCTATGGATATCATAAGCCTCAATATATTCATAAAATTGAAAAAACAAAATAAACTTATATGATTAACAATATTTTAGCAAATCAAGGAAAGTTGGCTGTACTCTAATAGGTATTCAATCAACAGTTTCGTAAACAATTAAACCAAGTATATATTTAAATCTCAACATGAAATAGCTCAAGAATGGATGTATATTTTTATATTTTTGGAATACGTAGTGACATCCAAGTAACCAAAGAAAATGCTCAGAGGCAAATTGCATGAATATTATATTTGAAATTATTCCTATTCTTTTTGGTATAGGGATTTACCTCCTACCTGCTATAATTGCCTTTATCAGAAAAAAGGATAATAAGCTTATGTTGGCAGTAATGAACATCTTGCTGGGTTGGACAATTATTGGGTGGTTTGTGTTATTACTGGAAGCCGCTGACATTATTATCTAGCCAATTTAGGTTTTAAGGTAAAGCAAAAGCCACTAGTTGATTTCCTTTAGGCGTTCCCAGCTTCTCTCCACCACAGGCAATGACAACATATTGTTTTCCATTAACTTCGTAGGTAGCCGGGGTGGCAAAAGCTGCAGCCGGAAGTTTAAACTCCCAAAGGATTAGCCCTGTTTTTTTATCAAAGGCTCTGAAATACCCATCTTTTGAGGCCCCGATAAATAATAGTCCGTTCTCTGTGATAACAGGGCCGCCGTAATTTTCTGTACCTGTCTTTGGATGCCCCAAAGTCTTTAAACTATCAGTTTCTCCAAAGGGAACAGACCAGATATAATCTCCTGAATTTAAGTCAATCGCGTGCAAGGTACCCCATGGGGGGGAAATACCAGGTAAGCCATTAGCGTCTAAAAATTTAGTATACCCCTTGTGTTTATAAGGAACAATAGTTGCAGGAGCCACCATTTCTGATGCCACTTCTTTTTTGTCTTCTATTTCAAAGAGATAGTCCAACAAAGCTTCTTTTTCTTCTTTTGGAATTTGCGGAAAGCCGGTCATCATGCCTTTGCCTTGAGTAATGACTTCTAATATTTCTTGTTCAGTTCTACGTTTCCCAATTTCAATTAGAGATGGAAAACCACTTGCTGAAATCCCCTGCCGGCCTTTCTGATGACAAGTTGCACAGTAAGTGCTGTAGGTTCGTTCCCCTAAAGGCATTTCTTGCGTCAGAGGATCCTTTTTTTCCATTTGCATTATCCAAGCCATTTCGTTGGAGTTTACATATAGAATTCCATCTTCAGGATCTGCTCCGGCACCGCCCCATTCCGCTGCCCCATCGTATCCGGGTAAAAGAAAAACAGGATCTAAACCCGGTGGGGCATAGATTCGTTTATCTGCTTGACGAAAAATGGTTTTTAATTCTTCCAGGTTTGGAGCATATGGACTAATATCATTTTCTGTCAATTGATCGGATTGCCGGGCAAAGGGTTTTGGACTTACCGGAAAGGGTTGGGTAGTCCATGGTGTTTCTCCTTCAAGGGTCGAAATTGTCGGTACAACTCGCTCTTCAATATCAAATAAAGGCACTCCGGTTTTACGGTCAAACACAAACACATAACCCTGTTTTGTTACTTGTGCTACTGCTGCAATTTTCTTTCCGTTTCTTTCTACTGTAATGAGGTTTGGTGGGGCAGGAGGATCACGATCCCAAATATCATGATGGGTAAACTGGAAATGCCAAAGGCGCTCGCCAGTGTTGGCATTGAGCGCTAGTAAGCAGTTGGCATATAAATTACTTCCTTTTCGCACTCCGCCGTAAAAATCGGGTGCCGCAGAACCCGTGGGCACATAAATAATTTCTAAGGCTTCATCAACTGCCATACCCGCCCAATTGTTGGCGGCACCTACAATACCGGTTTCAATATTTTCCCAACTTTCCCAGGTTTCAGAACCCGGTTCGTCGGGGTAAGGTATGGTGTGGAACACCCATTCTACCGCCCCGTTAATCACATTAAAAGCCATGACATCTCCAGGAGCGGCGCCTTCAGCTTCAGATATGCGTAAAGGCATTACAATTAGGTCTTTATAAATAGTTCCCGGGGTATTGGAAATAACAAATAAGTCCTTGGCTCTCTCCGGTAAGCCCGACCTTAAATCTATTTTTCCATTGTTCCCAAAAGTGGAAATTGGTTTTCCGGTCATGGCATTCAGGGCAAATAAATCGGATCCAACGGTATACAAAATACGTTTGTCTTCGCCTTTTTCCCAATAAGATACGCCTCTGCTTGTAGAATGCCACACTTTTAAGGTGTCCCCAAAACGCCAAATTTCCTCCCCTGTGCCTGCATGTATGGCAAATGCGCGCATTGCCGCGGAAACACCGTACAGGATGGTATCTACTATAATAGGACTCATTTGCATCTGCCCATAATCAGGGGCTGAGTAGGACCATGCGACTTCTAAATTGGCCACATTTCCCGGAGTGATTTGGGAAAGGGTAGAGTAGTGGTTCCGGTCGGGTCCCCCGAGATAGGAGGTCCAGGAAGTGTAACTTTTAGCTATTTTTTTGGCTTCCGCTTCTCCGCTACAGCTACAGACAAATAAGTAACCCAGCATTAGCAGAGCAAGAAAAGATAATCTTTTTGGCATAGGTGGGATAAAACTAGATTTTATAGAAATATTAAAATACGAAAATAGAGCGAGATAATCTAAAAAAAAGGTTTCGCATTTTGTCTTTTGACTTCTCAATAATTTTATCCAGCGAGCTATTACTTGGGTAATGGTAAAAGTATTTGGATAGTTTATTTTTACAAGCGCATAATTATTTGAGAATCTTTTTATCGAGGTAATTTAAGATTTTAATGTGTTTCAAAATACAGTTATCTAACAATTGCTACTTGCATTAAATTGAAAACTAAGGATTTCCAATAAAAAATAAATATTCCCTGATAATTCCATAGATTTGGATATATAAGAATTACTTTATGCCAGAAATCATTCAAAGATCATTGCATTTAGCACACAAATTGGCAATTGTAGATGAACACGGAAAATATACCTACCAACAATTAGTTTCATCAGCTAAGGCAATAGCTGTAAAATTGCTACAAGAAACAAAGGACTTAAGGGAACAAAGGGTTGCTTTTATGGTTGGTCCCGGCTTTGAATATGTTGCTGTGCAATGGGGAATATGGTTAGCTGGTGGAGTTGCCGTACCTCTTAGTTTAAGTTATCCCCTTCCATCACTTAGGTATGTTTTGGAAGACACAGAAGCTACTTTATTAATTTCGGAACCAATTTATTACAATACCCTGGAAACACTTATTTCTGCCAATAAGGTTCAATATTTTTCAACAGACACGCTTTTGGAACTTAAGGATTCGGAAAAACCTGTATTACCAGAAATAATTCCTAGCCGGAATGCAATGATACTCTATACAAGTGGCACTACTAACTTACCAAAAGGGGTAGTGAGTACCCATAAAAATTTGTCATTTCAAATCAGAACCTTAGTAGAGAGCTGGCAATGGAGAAATAATGATTATATTTTAAATGTTCTGCCATTACACCATGTTCATGGCATTATTAATGTTACCTGCTGTGCTTTGTGGGCAGGTGCTACCGTAGAATTCACTAAAGAATTTAGTCCCGCATTTGTCTTTGAAAAATTTTCTTCCCATACGCTCACAATATTTATGGCGGTTCCTACTATTTACTTTAAGTTGATTTCCTATTGGGAAAGTTTAAGTGAAAGTGAAAAACAGAAGCTTTCAAAATCATTACAACAACTTAGACTTATGGTGAGTGGTTCGGCAGCACTGCCGATTTCGGTTATGGAAAAATGGAAGATGATATCGGGACACACACTCCTAGAGCGATACGGAATGACAGAAATAGGCATGGCCATTAGCAACCCTTATATTGGCGAAAGAAAAGCAGGTTATATAGGTTTGCCTTTGCCGGGTGTTCATATAAGATTGGTAGATGAAACAAGGGTAATAGAAGAAGAGAATATCCCCGGAGAAATTCACATTAAGGGGGATAATGTGTTTAAAGAATATTGGAAAAAACCGGAGGCAACATCCGCTACATTTACAAAAGACGGGTGGTTTAAAACCGGGGATGTGGCCGTGATAGAGCACGGATACTATAGAATTTTGGGCAGAAGTTCTATAGACATTATCAAATCCGGAGGATATAAGATTTCCGCTCTGGAAATAGAAGAAATACTAAGACAACATAATGAAATATCTGACTGTGCAGTGGTAGGGGTGCACAATGAAGAATGGGGAGAAATAGTAACAGCAGCCTTGGTTCTGAAAACCAACACTATTGATTTAAATGAATTAAACCAATGGATACGAACCCAATTACCTGCTTACAAAGTACCTAGAACCTATAAAATAATGAAAGAACTACCTAGGAATGCTATGGGAAAAGTCACCAAAAACGATATAAAAGAAGTTTTCAAAACTAAGGATAAATGATAATGCGTGGATTAGGCGTTTTAGCTTTTGCTTTTTTCGCAGGACAGTTTGTCGGAGAATATCTTGGATCGCTCCTGGGAGTTCAAGCGAATGTAGGAGGCGTAGGGTTTGCTATGATTTTTTTAATTTTTTTAAAAGAGTTCATGGAAAAGAGAGAATGGACCAATGCCGACTTTAACCTTGGCATAGATTTCTGGAATAAGATATATGTACCTGTAGTAATTGCCATGTCTGCTACCCAAAATGTAAAAGTGGCCGTATCTAGTGGCATGTTGGCTATATTGGTGGGCTTA
>JBGTEN010000304.1:0-7552 GCA_041747755.1 Arenibacter sp.
TACTAACTTTAAAGAACTTTAGGGTACGATTTGACTTTCGTCTTTACAACTTATTGTTTAACTAAAGTCATTAGCGATGAAGACAAAACAGACCTTCACCATCATTTTCTTTACCAGAAAATCCAGAAGTATCCCCAACCTACTTTCCATTTATGTACGGATTACTATCCGCAGTGAAAGAGCAGAAATCAGTTTACAACGAAGTATCGAGACCAAAGAATGGGACAACGGCAAGGGTAGGGCAAAGGGTACCTCCGAAAAAGCCCGAATCCTCAATGCGTATCTAGACCAAGTGTACGTAAAACTATTACAATGCCACAAAGAATTACTAGAAGAAGACAAGATAGTCTCCTCCATGGCATTAAAACAACGTTTCTTTGGAGAAGATGATGTAAGCAAAACCTTGGTTGACCTTATTGCCTATCATAATGAAACGATGACCCACATTTTAAAGAAAGGCACCACCAAGAACTATTACACCACAGAAAAGTACGTGTCCTCCTATTTAAGAACAAAACTCAAAACCAATGATGTTCATCTAAAACATCTCAACTATCGGTTTATAGCAGATTTTGAACAGTACTTAAGAAAATCCTCAGACAAAAGGAAACAGCTTGCTTTGGGCAATAATGGGGTTATGAAGCACTTGGAACGCTTTAAAAAGCTGGTAAACTTGGCTGTAAAACTGGAATGGATAGCAAAGAACCCCTTTGACCAATTTCAGTTAAAGTTTAATAAGTTCGATAGGGTATTTCTAACAGAACGGGAACTAAAGTTGATTGAAGACACTACGTTTATGCATAATCGCTTAGAGCAGGTAAAGGACTTTTTTATTTTTTCCTGCTACACCGGATTATCCTATATCGATTTAAAGGAGTTGACCCCAGACCATATCACCAGAGGGATAGATAACAACTATTGGATCTATACCCGAAGGGAAAAAACAGACGAGTTGGTAAAAATTCCAATTCTCCCCAAAGCTTGGGAAATACTTCAGAAGTACAGAAACAACCACTACTCAGATAAGTTACTTCCACTATTTTCCAATCAAAAGATCAACGTTTATCTCAAGGAAATAGCAACAGGATGTGGCATACGCAAGAATATCACCTTTCATGTGGCACGACATACCTTTGCCACCACAGTGATGCTGACCAATGGAGTGCCTATAGAAACGGTGTCTAAACTGTTAGGACACACCAAATTGTCTACTACTCAAATCTATGCTAGGGTAGTGGAGTCCAAAATAAGTGAGGATATAGGTAATCTGTTAGAACGGTTTAAAGCAAAGGAAAACAGCTTAGAACTAGCAGAATCAAACACTATGAAAAGTGTGTAAGGTAAAAGGAGCAAAAGATTTCATTAAGGGTTGCTGATGAAAAGAAAAAAGAAGTTTTTCTACTCTAAATCCCCCAAATCTTACCATAACTAACTGCGCCTGGATCCTAATTCGATTTTATAGTGTTCAGACGGATAAGCGTTAAGTAAAATCGAATTAGGGGCGCATATGGGACATTTTGCCACAAACAGTCTTGATTGCAATTAAACAATTTTAATTTATTAGTTTAGTTATATATAAAGTGGATATATGTACACCAGTGTTCATATCGATACGTTGTGTACCATATGACAAGAACAAATGGAAAAGGATAAAATAATCGATCTGATCAATCAGGCAAAAAATCTTACTCCAGACGTATTAGAGAAAGATTTAGAACCAATTGAAGGATTTCCCGATGTACCCAATTGGCACGATTACGAACATAAAATCTGGGCTATTGGAGAACAAATTAGACAGGTTATCTACTCCAAAAAATCCTTGAGAAAGGATCAAGAACTTAATGACCTTATAATCGAATTTTGCTTGAACAAAAATTCGAAAAGAGGAAGGCAGTCTTTCGTACTATTATTAGGATATAAACATTTGTCTGACTACGCTCCTAAACTGATTAACCTCATTAATGATGAATATGTGGACGGACACGTCATCGATACAATATATAAAATGCAGGCAAAGGGATACGAAAAAGAAATCAGGCCATTTGCGACGCATAAAATTACCTGGATAAGAAAAACAGCCATAAAATATCTCGAAAGATACGGTACACAACAACCTATAAAAACAATGCTTAATTAAGTCTCAAATCGAAATGTCAGGTCCCGCTTGCAACGCCTGATTGTCCGCAGGATAATCAAGCTCACAAGCTCGCACTGTTTTTATACGAGACGTTGTAGGGCATTTAAAAAGACAACCAATATTTGAAAAGACAACCACTATATATTGAGACTAAAATAGAATGTGACTTAGATGACTTGTGGACAAAAACACAAGAACCTTCATTGCATCAAAAATGGGATTTAAGGTTTTCCGAAATATCATACTTACAAAAAAACGAACCAACAGACCCACAAAAGTTTCTTTACTCCACAAAAGTTGGATTTGGAATTAAGGTAAACGGAATCGGAGAAAGTGTTGCAACCAAAACCAAAGACAATGGGGAAAGCACATCAGTTTTAAAATTTTCATCAGACAGCAAAATTTCAATAATCAAACAAGGTTCAGGCTATTGGAAATATGTGCCAGAAGCAGATGGTATAAAATTCTTTACAGGTTATGACTATAAAACACGTTGGGGACTTTTCGGAAATCTGATTGACAAATTAATTTTCAGACCATTAATGATTTGGGCAACTGCTTGGAGTTTTGACTGTTTGAAAAATTGGATTGAAAAAGGACTTCACCCAAAGCAAGCTATGAATGCACAATTATCTGTTTTGCTGGTAAATTTAACATTAGGAATCATTTGGATTTATCAGGGACTAATTCCAAAAATACTTTTTACTGATACGGGAGAAATTGAAATATTAAGACAATCAGGATTGTTTAATGGATACGAAGAAAATATTTTGACCATTATCGGAATAGCGGAAATTGCTTTTGGAATTGCATTAATCTTAATTCAAAGAAAAACACTTCAATATCTGAACATCTTGGGTTTGCTCATTCTCACATTTGGAGCAATTTTTAGCGACTTGATGATTTTCACACTTCCATTTAATCCATTTTCCCTAAACATATCAATGATAGCTCTTTCGATAATAGCAATTTTGAATTTCAGCAATTTACCAAAGGCTTCTAATTGCATTACAAAACAGAAATAATGAAATCAATATACCAACAAGTTTTAGGTTCGGACTTTGACAAACTTCATCCACAGATTCAAAAGCGTTTTGGCTTCAACAGCAATGACAAAATTGCCTCGGTTGGAAAAGGAGTTATGCAAAGTGTTTGGTATGGAAAATCATATACATTGCCATTTCTGTACATTGGGACTTGGAGAAACATTATGTTTCCGCAGAAAGGAAAAGATATTCCTTTTACAATTGAGAACTACGCGTACAAAGACAAATTTGGAAGAGAAACCGTTACTTGGGTTCGTAAATATCAATTTCCAAAACGTATTCGCAGATTTGACGCAACAATGATTTACAGCGAGAAAAGAAAACGAATTGTAGACTATTTAGGGACACATCAACATCTTGCTGTTGACATTGAAATGACTGTTGCTGAAAACGGAGGAATAAAACTTAGGTCGGGAGAACAACGATTTTACGAAGGTTTTTTAAGCTTTAAATTTCCAATGCTATTTTCAGGAGAAGCAAATGTCTGTGAGTGGTATGACGACAAAGAGCAAAAGTTTAAAATCTCTGTTGTGGTGAGTAACAAAACTTGGGGGAAATTATTCGGCTATAAAGGAACATTTGAAACCGAATATAAAATAGTAAATTCAATTGCAGAGATTCCCAAAGACGTTATGCCATTAAGAGAAGAAATTAGAGAATAGAATGAAAAAAACGCCCTATAACAGCGCATATAACTTATGGTGGGAACTTGGTAAATTCAAGTTTTATGCTTTTAAATAAGTTTGTTGCAAGCTGGCATGAAAGTACTTCGAAAGCTGCAAGAAGCCATATTTGCAAAACGTTGTGGTAATATGGCAAAAACTAAAATAAATTTTGACAATGGAATTTTATTCACCGGACAAAGAATTAAAGAATGCTTTTAATGAAGAAATTAAAGATGCTGATTACATTTCTGCAGTATATAAATTTTGTCAAAAATCAGATATTCCTCATTATGATGTTCAATTTGTTCCTCATAATTTTTTAACTACCTGGAATGAATATGTAGAAACCGCCCAATTTGGTGATGATTTAGACGAGGAATTTCATATAGATATGCGTAGAGAAATACTTTTAGAAATAGAAAATGAAAAATCGTTTCTAAAGTTTTCCGACCATCATACTTTTCTAAAAATTTTGGCTTCTATTAATAAAAAATTTAAAGCAGTAACCTTTATACCATCCGAACTACTAAATGAGGAAAAATGGTGGCATGCATCAATTTATAAAAAAGGAACCAAAGATTATATTGAGAATATCGAAAAATATATCCATGACCGATTTGGGAAAAAGATATCATTAAAGGAGTTTATAGAACTAATTTGAAATACCCACAACAACAGTAGCCGTTATGCAAGTCAATAAAGTGTAAAAAATCAATTAAAATAATCTTTTTAGGAAGTCTTTTTTTGTTTCTCAATACGGAAAGTGAAATTTTTGATGCTTACAGGAGCATCCTGTCCATATTTTCAAAGTCGCATTTACCTACCAAAAACCTACAACCAAATTCTGGTAAAAGGGGGTAAAATTTAGGATTTCCGTGAAAGTTGCCGCAAACAACCTCAATGTTTACTGGCGTTCCCAGAGTTTTTGCGGTAAAGTTCCGTGAAAACTCATTTTTTATAAAAATATAAAATGCTGATTATCAAATAGATAGAAAACCGTAACCCCGCTTTGCGGGTTACCCTCTTGCTATTCAATTTACGTCTGCCAGAGGCAGACAAAAATTTCAAACATTAATGCTGTTTCTTGGTTCAATGTTCGTTACTGTTTTAAAATTAATATCCGAGTTACAAACACTTTTGAAGCAATTAAATTTCTTAGATTAGTGGTAATAACAAAGTAGATATATGGACACCAGTATTCATAGTAATGCATTGTACCAGAATATGAGAAAAACCCTAATTTTGATCATTGCCGTTCTGGCTTCAAATTTAGCTGAAGCACAGTTTATAAAAGAAAAATCAATAAATGTACAAATTGGATACGGATTAAGTGCGCCGAATAGCAGTGCTGACGAAGTCGTTGATAGCGGATTTTTTGCTCAAGGAGAATTAGTTCTGAAAGCCGCTTCTTGGTTTGAAGTTAGACCCTATGCAGGCTTCATTTTGACAAGCTCAGATGGAAAGGACCTAAATGACAATCCTACTGATGAAAAAGCGGAGTCAAAAGCCTTTTTGCTTGGTGGAAAAGCAAGAGTTCGGGCACCAATTCCTTGGGTAGCGCCATATATAGAAATAGGAATAGGAACATCAATCGGAAAATTTGAGACGCTAACAGTATTTGATAACATTGATAAAAGAGGAATTATTTATCATATTCCTTTTTCATTTGGCCTTGAATTGGGAAAAAATAATAATGTTGATTTGGGATTTGCTTATTACTTTCAACCATCTGTTGAACAATACGCTGGAGCATTTGCTGTTGGAATTACATTTCCTCTGCAAAATTAAAGTCTACACACTTTTCGTAATCTTAACCATCCTCAAATACTATTTGACAGATTTCGTATCTTTAGACCACCAAAGACTATCAAATTCTATTTTTAAGTTCTTAAAAGGTTATAAGTGTGCATTTCGGTGTGCACCATCAAATAAATTTTGTAAATCGCTGTAATACAGTGTTTTGGGTAGGTTGTTCTACGTCTGCCACCCCGACTAAAATGGTATTTTATGCCATTAAAAAAAAGCTAATTATATGATTTTCAGAGGATTTCATTTTTTTCGATATCATATAATTAGTTTTAATATCAATTAAAAGGTTACCTATTCGGTTACCTAATCGGTTACCTGATTATAATTACTTCGGTAATACAGTAGCGTTTGACTTTCGATTCGATTTGACTTTCAAAAAACTAAGTCGAATATTTAAAAAGCCAGCGTTTATGCAATCATCACGATCATTCCGCATTTTTATTTGGCTTAACAAAGCCAAAAGAAAAGGTGAACTAGCACCTATTTATGCACGAGTAACCATCAATGGAAAGCGAGCTGAAATCAGTTTGCAACGAGAAGTTTTGGTTACCTATTGGGATACCAATTCCAGAAGAACCACCCAAAGAACCCCCGATGGAAGGTCATTAAACCATTATTTGGACCAACAATACGCCAAACTACTGGAATGCCACAATCAATTATCTGCCAGTCACGCCATGGTCACCGCACAAAGTATCAAGGCAAAATACCTGGGACAGGAAGAAAAGGATAAGACACTTATGGATTTGGTAGTATACCATAAGGGGAACATGGAAGGAACACTCAAGCCCGGTACCTTAAAAAACTACGATACCACAGAGAAGTACATCAAAAAGTTTTTGACCCATGTGCGAAAGTGCAATGATGTATACCTGAAGCAACTTTCCTACAGCTTTATCGTAGACTTTGAACAATTCCTTAGAAATGGAACTAATTTGAATACGGCCATCGCTTTAAACAACAATGGTATTATGAAACACCTTGAGCGTTTAAAGAAACTGATGAATCTGGCCTTGGATTTGGAATGGTTGGATAAAAATCCCTTTACGAGGTACAAGCTGAAATTCAAGCAGTACAGAAAAGCGTTTCTTACCAAGCAAGAGCTTTGCCAATTGGAAGAAGGATATATTAAGGACCCGGGGCATCGACTTGTAAAGGACATTTTTGTTTTCGCTTGTTATACCGGATTATCCTATACCGATGTGAAACAACTAAAGGAAACAAACATCACCAGAGGCATCGATGGTGAATACTGGATATTTACACACAGGGAGAAGAACGAGCAACCCGTTAGAATACCCATATTACAAAAGGCATTACAAATCATAGAAAAATATAAGCACCACCCCAAGATTATTAATGGTGCTTTACTTCCGGTTTACTCCAATCAGAAAATCAATCAGTACTTAAAGCAAATCATGACTGATTTAGAGATACCGAAGAGCATCAGCTTCCATTCTGCCCGACACACCTTTGCCACCACCGTAACCTTGGGCAATGGTGTGCCGATAGAAACCGTATCCAAACTGTTGGGACATACCAAGCTATCTACCACACAGGTGTATGCAAGAGTTGTGGAGCAGAAAATAAGCACCGACATTGGATTGCTAAGGGACAAGATAGAAACACAGCCAGAGCCACTTAGAAAGGGTTTATAGAAAATTTTGGATGCCAAAGGAAGGTACTTTACTGTGAAAAAGGATTTCTTGAATAAAAATTTTGATGATATGATGACGGATTAGCTTGGATGTAGGAATTATAGGAGCTGAGACGCTCATCATTATATCATCATTTAATCATCAAAATAAATAATGATGACAAGTAGGATACACTATAAACATAAAAATGATGAACTGATGAAAATTTTGATGACATGGGAAGTACTGTGAATATTG
>JBGTEN010000305.1:0-15853 GCA_041747755.1 Arenibacter sp.
CGATAGTATTAACTGTTTAACCTTAAAAATTAGTATTATGAACGCACTTAGAAACAAAGTACAGTTGATTGGAAACTTGGGTAACGACCCTGAAATTGTAACTCTAGAAAAGGGTAGTAAATTGGCAAAATTCTCTATTGCTACAAACGAAACCTACAAAAACGCCAAAGGCGAAAAGGTAACCGACACCCAATGGCACAATGTAGTTGCCTGGGGTAAAACCGCAGAGCTGGTAGAAAATTATCTTACCAAAGGCAAAGAAGTGGCCATAGAAGGCAAGCTTACTAACCGCTCTTACGAAACCAAGGAAGGAGAAAAGCGGTATATCACTGAAGTAAAATGCAATGAAATTTTACTTATCGGGAAACCATAAAAGCAAATTAATACTCTACAAAAAAGCACCGATTTTTCGGTGCTTTTTATTTAACTTTAAATTGTCTTGCCAATTGTTCATTTAAACTATAAGACGAGTAAAACCTTACCCTTTCCAACCTACTTAAACAATTTGAAATAATACTATTTTAAAGACACCAACTTTTAGGAGTTATTCAGTCTGCAGTTTATAGTCCCTCCTATTATGGAATTCGTTAAGATTATACCCTGAATTGCCGAGATTAAAAAAATAACCAAAAAATGGTATGAACTTCCTCCCAATACGCAAAAAGCAGCGTAACTTTAGTATAGCAAGGTTTTGGTAATCATATACCTACTGCTGCTATTTTATAAGGAAACACAAAAAGCATGAATCTAATTACCCGCAAACGATTTATGAAGCAATCTGGTTTATTGGCATCCTCATTACTACTTAGCAACGGATTAAGTTTTTGTACAGACTCTAAATCCAAACAGGAAACAGAAGGTGTAGCAGTAACCTTTCCTGAAAAAGGAGAAGCTATTTTTTCTTATATCTTGCGAACCAAAGGACGTATGGACCAAACACTGTACAAACAGTTATTGGGAGCTGCCAATGCATTTAAAGAGGGCGACCAAACCTTGGGGATAGCTTCAAATTCAGAAACTTCTCGTGCAAACGCACGTCTTTTGCTGGCCAATACTAAAATTGGAGATTTAAAGACAAATATTATTTTTCAAGATGAATTGTTTGACCTAATTCAGAAAACCACAGCTGCGGATAGTACATGGGATCAGCGGACCATGGGTGAGTTAAAGGAATTTGTGTTAACCAAATCGGAAGATGACATTAAAGCTTTAATGCCAAACCTCAGCAGTGATATAATTGGTTGTCTTGTAAAATTAATGAGCAATCAGGAGTTAATCCAAATAGGTCAAAAAGTATTCAATCCGTTGCCCAACAGTAAAATTGGCAGCAAAGGGTACATGAGTGCCAGAGTCCAACCCAACTCCCCTACCGACAATATTGAAGATATTACCTGGCAGGTTTTTGATGCCTGGTCTTACGGGGTTGGGGATTTGCTTTTGGGTACCAATCCGGTATCTAGCGAACCGGCTTCTGTTGCAAAAATAGAAGGCGCGCTTTATGATCTAATTTCCACGTTTCAGCTTCAAGATGTACTTCCTAACTGTGTTCTTTCCCATATTGATGTGCAGGCCAAAGCGGAAGAGATGCAACCGGGAACTACAGGAGTTTGGTTTCAAAGCTTGGCAGGTACGGTAAATGCCAATGCCACTTTTGATGTAACTATTGAAAAAATGTTTAATCACTTGGCTAAACGAACAGGGAAATATGGCCTTTACGGAGAAACCGGTCAGGGAGCCGATTTTACCAACGGACATGGGGAAGGTTTTGATATGGTACTGCATGAATCCAGAAAATATGGTTTTATAAGAGCTTTAAAAGCTTTCATGGCTTCCTCCAAAACCCCTGAAGAAGTCCCTTGGGTCTTTGTAAATGACGTGGCAGGTTTTATTGGTCCGGAAGTATTTAGAACAAAAGAACAATTGGTACGTTGCTGTCTTGAAGATACTGTCATGGGCAAACTTCACGGACTTACCATAGGCTTGGATATTTGTTCTACACTCCATATGGATGTTAGTTTAGATGACCTCAACTGGTGTATAGAACAGATAATGCCTGCCAACCCGGGGTACCTTATGGCATTACCCACCAAAAATGATCCTATGCTAAGTTATTTAACTACTTCCTTTAGTGATCATGTAAAAATAAGACATCAATTTGGGTATAAAGTAAATGATGCCATGTGGGATTTTTTTAAGAAGATTGAAATCATTGATGAAGATGATAAACCCACAACTCATTTTGGTGATCCTCTTTGGGTATATTACAAGTATCGTCAGGCAAAAAATGATGTACGAAGCCGTGATGAAATCTATCATGAAGGTGAACAATGTTTGGCCAGTATTCGGCAACGTGGAGTACCCATAGCCCAAGGCTATGGACAACATATTTGGGATTTAGACCCGGAACTCGACCGGGAAGTCCACCGTTTGTATGAAGATGCTAAAATAAGTATTTGGGCAGAGATGGATTCCTCTTTTAAAACCAGTATTCCCTCAGCAATACCCCTTATAACCAATTCTGAAGACCGTAAAGACTACATTTATCATCCGGAATCGGGAGAAGTATTATCTCTTGAGTCCATTACTGTTTTAAAAGAATTACGACAAAAATGGGGAAATAGTATTCCGGATGTACAAATTGTTATTTCAGACGGACTAAATGCACGGGCTTTAATGGACGAAGGTCATTTAAGTCCCTTTTTAGAAGGTATACAATCCGGGTTACGTCAAAAAGGGTTTGAATTAAGTCAGCATAACATTGTGATAACCCATGGGAGGGTGCGTGCAGGGTATGCGTGCGGAGAAATACTTTTTACGAACTCCGATAGTAGTGATAAAAAAGGAATTATTCATATTATCGGGGAAAGGCCTGGTACAGGACATCACAATTTCTCTGCCTACCTTACGGTAGCATCTCCCAAAATTTGGAACAAAAAGGGTGTCGTAGATCACAACATTTCCAGGGTAGTTTCCGGAATTTCAGATACAGCACTCATTCCCGAACAAGCGGTTAAAGAAACACTTCAGATTTTTGAAGGGATGATGATTGGTACTAGTTAGTTTACAAGAAGAAGTAAACAAACCCTCTTATTGCAATTCAAGGGCTTTTTTTAAATCCAGATAGGCCAGCGAATCTATAACTAAATCCGGTTTAAAGGGATAATCGGCCAAAACATCTCTTTTAGATACTCCGGATAAGGTAAGAATAGTAGTATACCCCAGTTGTACACCACCTAAGATATCTGTATCCATAGTATCTCCAATAATAATAGTCTCCCTTGCTTCAAGACCCAAAGTTTTACGGGCAGCGCGCATCATAACAGGACTTGGTTTCCCGACAGAAAATGCCTTTTTCCCTGTTGCCTCTTCTATCATGGCAACTACCGCCTTTATACCTAAATTAGACCATCCTTGTTTTTTGGGCGACGGGTCTAAATTGGTTGCTATGAGCTTGGATCCACCTAATATCATATCAACCGCGTTGTTTACCATTTCTAAAGTAAAATTACGTCCCTCCCCTACTACTACAAAGTCCGGATTTTGATTAACCAAAGTATATCCCTGCTGATGCAAACTGGTTATGAGTCCACCTTCTCCCAATACATATGCCGTTCCCTTAGGATTCATAAAAGATAAAAACCAAGCAGTTGCCATGGCACTTGTGTACACATTTTCCTCTTTAATTTTTATTCCCATTTTTCCGACTTTGTTTACCGTATCCAACGGTGTACGCTGACTGTTGTTAGTCATAAACAAAAATGGGATATTCTCTTTTTGTAAGGTGGCAATAAAGGTGTCGGCACCTTCTATCATGGTATCACCGCTATATATTACCCCATCCATATCAATTAAAAATCCTTTCTTCATTATGGAAATTTTAGTTTCCATAAAATTACGTAACTATTTGATATTACGTATAAAATCTATATTATAGTTATGTAAGGTCTATAGTTATGTGCCATTGCTACATCCTGTTTTGGTGAATCAGGAAACTCCTTGAAATGAGATAATTGTAATTCCGTAAGTTTTCAAAATGAGAATTAATCAGAAAACATATGCATAATTTAGTCTTGAGGGGCTTATCACATGACACAAAAAGGTAACTTTATGCTTAAATTTTGAATATGCAAAATAGTATTGCAGAGCGTGTAGCCGACTTCCTTAAAAATTACCCTCCCTTTAATGAAATGGGGAAAAAAGACTTGGCAGATCTTTCTGAAACTATCACGATAATTTATAAAGAAAAAGAGAATTTTATCTTTTCTGAGAATGAGGCTCCTCACGCTTATTTTTATGTGGTGCACAAAGGAGCGGTCGTTTTACAAAGGAATTCTGAAAACCAGATTATAGACATCTGCGATGAAGGGGATATTTTTGGTCTAAGACCCCTTATTGCCAATGAAAATTACAAAACCAATGCCAAGGCGCAGGAAGAAAGTATATTGTACGCCATTCCCATTGCTATTTTTAAGCCTTATATTTTAGAGCATCGGGAAATAGGTAATTTCCTCATAGAGAGTTTTGCCTCACATACCAGAAATCCATATTCTAAAATTCATAGAGGAACACTTTATGGCGAAGTTACGTCTCCGGAATCTTTAAAAGACGACAATCGGCTGCTAGACTTACAACAAGTTCAGTATTCAAAAAAAATTGTTTCCTGTACCCCAACCGCCTCAGTTAAGGTTATTGCGGGCATAATGACGGAAAAAAAAGTAGGAGCCATGTTGGTAGTTGAAAATAAGCTCCCAGTGGGGATAATTACCGATAAAGACTTAAGAAACAAAATTGTTACCGGTTTATTTCCCATTAATGCTCCTGCCAAGGATGTCATGACTTCTCCGGTTATTACCTATCCAAAAAAATTTACCATTACGCAGGCGCAAATAGCAATGATGAAAAGTAATATAAGTCATTTGTGTCTAACCAAAGATGGCACTCCCAACACTGAAATTGTGGGCGTATTGTCTAAACATGATTTAATGGTAGCCCTGGGAAACAACCCCGCGGTACTCTTAAAGGCTATTAAACGCGCTAAGAAGTTCAAGGCTATAAAGCCTATTCGAATGGGAATTATGAGTTTGCTTAGTGGGTATTTGGAACAGAATATTCCTATGACACTGCTCTCCAGAATTATTTCTGAACTTAATGACGCTTGTATCAAGCAAATTGTTAAAATTTCACTTGAAACTATAAAAACCACTCCCCCTGTAAAATTTGCATGGTTATCTATAGGGAGTCAGGGGCGTAGTGAGCAATTGCTCCATACAGATCAGGACAATGCTTTGGTTTTTGAAGATGTACCGGAAGATAAACTGGCGGAGACCACTGCGTATTTTTTGAAACTTGCTGCCCTAGTTACAAAAGGGCTTAACACCATTGGATATGAATATTGCCCTGCCGATATGATGGCATCCAATCCGCAGTGGTGTCTTAGTTTGGGTGAATGGAAAAAACTAATTTCGCACTGGATTGTGAACCCCGGAAATGACGAAGTATTACTTTCTTCAATCTTTTTTGACTACAACCTTTCTTATGGTGACAGTGATCTTGTAAATGCCCTCTCTGAACATATTTTTAGCAGTGTTGAAAAATATCCAATTTTCTATACTCATTTGGCGGCCGGGGCTCTACAAAATCCTTCTCCAACGGGCTTTTTCCGGCAATTTTTGGTGGAGCAGGATGGAGCAAAAAAAGATACTTTTGATGTTAAAAGACGTGCATTAATGCCGCTGACTGATGCCGCTAGGGTATTAATTCTTTCGCATTCCATAAAATCAATAAACAATACTTCTCAACGGTTTGAAAAATTAGCCGAATTAGAACCAAGTAATGAAGAATTGTATTTAGCATGTTCCTACGCTACAAAAGCGCTTTTAAAATTTAGAACCAAACAAGGGTTACTACATAATGATTCGGGACGTTTTATTGTATTAGACTCTCTAACAAAAGAAGAGAAAGTAAAATTAAAGCGCACATTTAAAACCATTAAAGAAATCCAGGAGCTGGTTGCATTTCGATTTAAAGTAGCTAATTTTCTAAGATGAACATTTTTTTTAGACGTAAAGCCGCAACCCTGCCCGACTTCTGGCGAAACTATGAGTTGGCCTTCAAAGAGAAAACTTTGGAAGATCTAAACAAGATTCGTTTTGTAGTGTTAGATACCGAAACCACAGGATTTGATTATCAAAACGACAGGATCTTGTGTATTGGAGCCCTAACCCTACAAGAAAAAAAAATTCAAGTGGCTAATGTTTTGGATGTTTATTTACAACAAGAGTATTACAACAAGGAGACCGCTAAGGTACACGGCATTTTAAAAGAGGAAAAAAATAGAAGAATAACTGAGGTTGAAGCTCTTGAAGCATTTTTGGGGTATATTGGGAATGCGGTACTGATAGCCCACCATGCCAAATTTGACATTACCATGATTGATCATGCTCTTAAACGAAATGGGTTGCCCAAATTAAAAAACAAAGTTTTAGATACCTCAACCCTTTATAAAAAGACATTGTTAAACTCACCTCTTGTTTTAAGAAAAGAACGTTACAGTCTGGACGAATTAGCAGATAAATTTGATATCTCCAAAAAAGACAGGCATACCGCACTGGGAGATGCTTACATTACCGCTTTACTCTTTCTGAAAATAATGGCAAGACTGAGTGATAAAAAAATTGAAACCTTACGGCAGCTACAACAGCTTTAATATCAAAATTGCCATCTTATTTGGCTTGATAAATACTCCAACACATTATTTTCTATGCGCTGTTGAATATTCGAAATATCTGCTTTAACAAAGGGTTGACCTGTAATGTTCTCAAAAAGCTCTATATACCTTTCTGAAACGGTTGTAATATAGTCATCGGACATCTCTGGGACTGTTTGACCTTCTAGTCCTTGAAAACCATTCGCAATAAGCCATTGCCTAACAAATTCTTTGGATAGCTGCTTTTGGGGTTCATTTTGTTTTTGTCTGTCCTCATAACCATCAGCATAAAAATAGCGCGAAGAATCCGGGGTATGAATTTCATCAATTAGGACAATTTTCCCGTCCTTGGTTTTTCCAAATTCATATTTTGTATCAACTAAAATCAAACCTCGCTCTGCGGCAATCTCTGTACCTCTTTTAAAAAGAGCCCGGGTATAGTTTTCCAAAACAATATAATCTTCTTCAGAAACAATACCTCTTCTTAAAATATCCTCTCTGGATATATCCTCATCATGATCTCCTTTTTCTGCTTTAGTAGCCGGGGTAATTATAGGTGTTGGAAATTTATCATTCTCCTTCATTCCTTGAGGCATGGAAACCCCACATAGAACTCTTTTTCCGGATTTGTATTCTCTGGCAGCATGTCCGGATAAATAGCCGCGTATTACCATTTCTACTTTAAAAGGTTCACAAGCATAACCAATAGCCACATTAGGATCCGGAGTTGCCAACAACCAGTTGGGTACTATATCTTGAGTAGCAACCATCATCTTTGTTGCAATTTGATTTAAAATTTGCCCCTTGTACGGTATTCCTTTGGGCATAACTACATCAAAAGCAGAGAGTCGGTCTGTAGCAATCATAACCAAAATATTATTCTCTAAATAGTATACCTCTCTTACCTTTCCTTTATAAACTCCTATCTGTCCGGGAAACGTAAAGTTGCTGCTTATTATGGTAGAATTTTTCATGGGTGGCTTTTAGTTTTGATGCTCTATATCCTTGTAAGCATCTATTACTTTTTTAACCAGTCGGTGACGTATGACATCTTGTTCATCCAAATAAATCATCTCAATACCTTCTATGTTTTTAAGGATTAGTAAGGCCTCCTTTAAACCCGAAATTACACGGCGTGGAAGATCTATCTGCCCTGGATCTCCGGTAATCAAAAATTTGGCATCTTTACCCATACGTGTAAGGAACATTTTCATCTGTGCATGGGTTGTGTTCTGAGCTTCATCTAAAATCACAAAGGCATTATCCAATGTCCTACCTCTCATAAAGGCAAGAGGTGCAATCTGTATGGTACCATTCTCTATATATTGTGCTAATTTCTCCGCGGGAATCATATCACGTAGTGCGTCATATAATGGCTGCATATACGGATCTAGTTTTTCTTTTAAATCTCCGGGTAAGAACCCCAAATTTTCTCCTGCCTCTACTGCAGGTCTGGTCAGTATAATGCGCTTCACCTGTTTTTCCTTTAATGCCTTGACCGCCAAGGCTACGCCTGTATACGTTTTTCCTGTCCCGGCAGGTCCAATAGCAAAAATCATATCATTATTACGGGCTGCATCTACAATTTTACGCTGATTGGCTGTAATGGCTTTTATGAGACGACCGCTAACCCCATGCACCAAAACTTCGCCTGAAGCCCCTGTAGCATCATAGGTTTCCTTTCCATTACTGCTAAGAATTCGTTCTATGGCATTTTCGTCTAATTTGTTATACTTCGCAAAATGCGTTGTTAACATCTCGAAACGTTTATCAAATTCATCCAATAGTTCTTCATCGCCATACACCTTTATCTTGGTGCCTCTGGCAACAATTTTAAGCTTTGGAAAATACTTTTTTAGGATGTCTATGTTCTCATTTTGTCGCCCAAAAAAATCCATAGGGCTAATATCTGTAAGTTCTATGATGAGTTCGTTCAAAGATGCGGGGTGTTTAAATGTTATGTCTTTAAATTATAATTTGATTCGTTGTTTTTTATGTAATTTTGTTGAACAAACTTAAGTAAAAAATTAGTTTGCCTAACCAAAAACATATCAACAGTGCTTCATGGCAATTATTACCTTAACTACTGATTATGGGTACAAAGATCATTTTGTTGGTGCCTTAAAAGGGGCAATTTACAAGGAACTACCAGAGGCTAAAATTGTTGATATTTCACATTCGGTAAGTCCGTTTAACATTCAGGAGTGTGCATACATCTTAAAAAATTCGTATAGAAATTTCCCCCTAGGAGCCATTCATGTAGTTGGTGTTGATGCCGAAAAAACACCCGAAAATGAACATATTGTTGTTTATGTGGATGGACATTATTTTATAAGTGCCAACAATGGCGTCATTTGTTTAATTACCTCAGAAATAAAACCAGACAAGGTGGTAGAAATAAACATTCCGGAACCCGTTAAAAGTTCATTTCCCGTAATGGATACCTTTGTTACTGTTGCTTGCCATATTGCCCGTGGGGGTACTTTGGAAGTTATTGGAAGGCCTTTTGATGGCCTAAAAGATATTCGCGAATTTTCGGCCCGAATAACGGATAATGGGGACACGATTGTTGGTAGTGTAATTTACATAGATAATTACGGCAATGTTATAACCAATATCCAAAAAAGCCTCTTTGAAGCCTATAGAAAGGGGAGAAAGTTTGAATTAAGTGCACGAAATAAAAAAATAACTGAAATTCACACAAATTACAGCGATATCATCAATTTTGATTTAGACAAAAGCCAGCGAAAGGGTGCCGGAGATTTATTGGCTTTATTTAATTCTTCGGATTATATTGAACTGGCAATTTACAAAAGTGATTTAAATACCGTAGGTAGTGCTTCAACCCTGCTTGGTCTGGATTACAGGGATACCATACTAATAAACTTTTTGTAATGATTTTAAGAAGCGTAAAACTGGCTTTAAAAAAAGAAAAAAGTAGTAGTTTTGAGCGGCTGTTGAAAAACACTCAAGAAATAATCCGCAAATATGTTTTATTCGAATCGGTTTGGGGTTAAAGCAAAGGTTTTACTTGTCAAGAAGCCACAGAATTGGAGTGTTTATAAGTTGCAAATGGTAAATTAAAACAGAAATGCTGGCCATATTTAAAAGAGAAATTCAAACATTTTTTACGTCCCCTGTTGGCTATTTGGTAATTGGTATATTCCTGGTGCTTAACGGTTTATTTTTATGGGTTTTTAAAGGTCCTTTTAATATTTTTGAGTACGGTTTTGCAGATTTGGAAAACTTCTTTTTATTGGCTCCTTGGGTGTTTCTGTTTTTGATTCCCGCAATAACAATGAAGAGTTTTTCTGAAGAAAAAAAATTAGGGACTCTGGAACTATTGTTAATTAAGCCGCTTACCATTTGGCAAACCGTTTTAGGTAAGTTTTTTGGAACTTTTGTATTAGCGGTAATCGCTGTTATTCCAACAGTTTTGTACGTATTTACAATTTCTCAACTGGGAACGACCATAGGAAATTTGGACATGGGTGTGGTTCTCGGCTCCTATCTGGGACTCTTCCTTTTAATAGCCTGTTATACTTCAATAGGCGTCTTTTGTTCCGCACAAACCGAAAATCAAATTGTTGCCTTCATTCTTAGTTTGGTTTTATGTTTTGTCTTGTATTATGGCTTCGAGGGTTTGTCCACTTTATTTCCAAATGGGGCAACTTCATTGGTTATCAGAAATTTAGGAATGAAAATTCATTTTGATGGTTTTGCACGGGGTATTATTGATTCAAGAGATTTCATTTATTTTAGCAGTCTATCCATTTTCTTTGTGTTTCTTACTGTTATTCAATTTAAAAATAGTTCACGGTAATGAAAACAAAACTCTTAACCGTACTAAAGGCCATAGCTCTTTTAATTGCCATTAATAGTGTAGCAGGATTTTTTCATGCGCGCATAGATCTTACAGAAGATAGCAGATACACGCTCTCCGCTCAAGCTAAAAAGACGGTGACCGAATTTATATCTCCTGTAATTATTGATGTTTTATTGGAAGGGAACCTTCCGGCAGAATTTGTAAAGTTGAAAGTAGAAACACAACAATTGTTAGAAGAATTTGCTGCAAACAACAAGAATATAAAGTTCAACTTTATAGACCCACTGCAAGACATGGAGCAACCCGAGGCAGTAATAGCCGAATTGCAAAGTTTGGGATTAACACCGGTAAACAGTACGGTTGAAGAAAAAGGAAAAGTGTCCCAGGAAATTATTTTTCCCTGGGCAATGGTAAATTATCAGGAGACAACCATAAAGGTTCCATTATTGAAAAATAAGTTGGGCGCCACCACAGAAGAACGGGTAAACAATTCCGTTCAAGCACTTGAATATGCTTTTGCAGATGCTTTTTATAAATTAAATCTGAAAGATAAGAAGCGTATTGCTGTACTAAAAGGAAATGGAGAATTGGAGGATATTTATTTGGCCGACTTCTTAACTACTGTCCGGGATTATTATAATATTGCTGCCATAACTCTTGACTCGGTTGCCGGAAACCCTCAAAAGGTTTTGGATCAACTAAAAACTTTTGATTTGGCTTTGATTGCAAAACCAACAACACCTTTTTCAGATGCTGAAAAATATGTGCTGGACCAGTATATTGTGAATGGTGGCAAATCGGTATGGCTTATAGATCAGGTAGCCATAGAATTAGACAGCCTTTTTAATGAAAAAGGAAGTTCTTTAGCCATAATGCGCCATTTAAACCTTAACGATTTCTTCTTTAAATACGGGGTTCGAATAAACCCGGTCTTGGTGAACGATATGTATTTTACCCAAATAGTTTTGGCTGCCGGTGAAGGTAATAATGCACAATATAATCCGGTCCCGTGGGTGTATCATCCTATGGTTTTTTCCAGAAATACACATCCTATCAATAAAAACATAGAAGCAGTTCGCTTTCAATTTGCAAATACTATAGATACGTTGCGAAATGAAAACAAAAAAACAGTGCTTCTTTGGAGTTCTCCATTATCCAAAACAGATGGTGTTCCAAAACAGATAAGTTTGGATATCATTAATGTACCTCCCAATAAAGACGATTACACAAATGGCAATCAACCACTGGCGGTTCTTGTTGAGGGTACGTTTACATCGGCATTCAACAATAGAGTAAAACCCCTAAATCTGAAAGAAAATTTAGAGCGGGGAGAACATAATAAAATGCTTGTAGTTGCTGACGGGGATTTCATTAAGAATCAATTGCGGAACGGCAGGCCATTAGAACTTGGATATGACAAGTGGACCAATAGTTTTTACGGGAACAAGGAGTTCTTGGTGAATAGTTTCAATTATCTTTTGGATGATACCGGACTTATAAACATTCGAAATAAAAAAGTAGCCATTCCCTTTCTGGACGAAGAAAAAATCAACACCGAGAAAACCAAATGGCAGTTAATCAATATAGGCATTCCCGTGCTATTGACACTTGTTTTTGGTGTCCTTTTCTACGGCTACAGGAAGAGAAAATACACCACATAACTGTTAATAAGTTTGTTTCTCTAAAAAGGACATTTAAAATATCTTTGTTTTGGTGGAGTTTCAACAAATCCTTAAGAAACCTGAGGTATAATAAATATCCTTTTTCCGCTTAAAACAACTTAGAATCAGGATTTCAAAAAAATATAACTAATGAAATTTATAGTATCTAGCACCTATTTACTAAAACAACTGCAAATCTTGGGAGGAGTAATAAATAATAGCAATACACTCCCCATATTGGACAACTTTTTGTTTGATCTTAAAAAAAATAAACTCACGGTTTCCGCCTCCGATTTAGAAACAACCATGAGCTCTGAGTTGAATGTTGAATCTTACAGTTCCGGTACAATTGCCCTACCAGCAAGATTATTGCTTGAAACCTTAAAAACTTTTCCGGAACAGCCCCTTACTTTTATTGTTGCTGAAAATCATACTGTTGAAATTAGTTCTAATTATGGAAAATATGCCTTAGCCTATGCCGATGGTGCCGAATTTCCAAAAACAGTCGAACTAGCTAATCCAAGCACTACAACTGTAATAGGTGATATCTTAGCAACTGCAATCAATAAAACCATTTTTGCTGCAGGTAATGATGATTTACGTCCGGTAATGAGTGGAGTGTTTTTTCAGTTTTCTCCTGAAAGTTTAACTTTTGTGGCAACAGACGCCCACAAATTGGTTAAGTATCAGCGCAGCGATGTAAGTGCCTCTCAGGTAGCCGAATTTATAATGCCTAAGAAACCCTTAACCTTATTAAAAGGTATTTTGTCCGCAGCCGAATTTGATGTAACCATTGAATACAATGACAGCAATGCAAAATTCAGTTTTGAAAATACAGAATTAGTATGTAGGCTTATAGATGGAAAATATCCTAATTATGAGGCCGTTATTCCCAAGGAGAATCCTAATAAATTATCCATTTCAAGAAATCAGCTTCTAAGTTCTGTACGTAGGGTATCTATATTTTCCAACAAGACCACACATCAAATACGCCTTAAAATAGCAGGGGCTGAATTAAATATATCTGCTGAAGATATTGATTACAGTAATAAAGCAGAAGAACGGTTAACGTGTTCTTATAAAGGAGACGATATGCAGATAGGTTTTAACTCCCGTTTTTTAGTTGAAATGTTAAACAATCTTACCTCTGATGAAGTTTCTTTAGAAATGAGTTTACCTAACCGCGCCGGAATTTTAACCCCGTCAGATGGCTTAGATGAAGGTGAAAATGTGACTATGCTGGTTATGCCGGTAATGTTAAATAATTAAAAAGCTCTCACATAAAAAGCCGCTTGAAAATATCAAGCGGCTTTTTTAGTTCTTCCTTTTAAGTTTTTAATGCAAACCTTCAAGCCCTTTAAGGTTGTTTGGATTCCATTCTTGCTAATTTCATTTTATCTCTTTCTATATTGCTCTTTTGTTTGTTAATTTGCCTGTTTAGCTTCATAACATCTACCGGAGAGAGTCTTCCCCTACTATTACCTTCTGTGAGTTTTCTTCGGAGTTTTAATTCCCTATCCTCTGCATTTAAAATGGATTTTCTTTTGGATTCAATATTCTTAGCAAGTTTCACTTTATCCTTTTCTGCATTGGCTACGGCCTTTTCTTCCTTTTTCCTTTGTTTTAAAAGTTGTAATTCCTCTTTATTCTGCTCTACTTTCTCAGAAATAGGATTGCTGGGAAGCACCTCCTCTTGTCCATAACTTTGGCAAACCAATAAAAATGTAAAAAACAAAACAAGTGTTGCTGCTTTCATATAGTGCTATTTAATTTAATGACAAAGGTATTAAAATTAAAGATTGTAACTCGGTAATTCGCTTTGGCCAAATCCGTAATAAGCTTTTCCCTATTTTTGTCTTAAAATTCCAAACAATGATTCCCAACGACCCTATTATAGCCCTTGCCACACCTTCCGGAGCAGGAGCAATTGCGGTAGTTCGTATTTCCGGTTTGCATGCCATCAGATTAGTGGCTTCTTTCTTTGTTTCGATTCATGGCAAAGATTTGGGTAAACAAAAGAGTCATACCCTACATTTAGGACATATAAAAGATGGTGTTCGAATTTTAGACGAGGTTTTAGTTTCCATTTTTAAGGGTCCTCATTCATACACCAGCGAGGATGTTGTGGAGATTTCTTGTCATGGATCGCCATACATACAACAACAAATTATCCAATTATTTTTGCGAAATGGCTGTCGTACCGCCAACCCGGGAGAATTCACCTTACGCGCCTTTTTAAATGGAAAACTGGATTTGAGTCAGGCTGAGGCCGTGGCCGACCTCATCGCTTCCGACAATGATGCCAGTCACCAAATAGCCATGCAGCAAATGCGGGGCGGATTTAGCTCAGATATTAAAAAACTTAGGGATGAACTCCTCAATTTTGCATCGCTCATAGAACTGGAGCTCGACTTTGCAGAGGAAGATGTGGAGTTTGCAGATAGAAAGGATTTTTACAGCCTTCTTGAAAAAATTACCTATACCTTAAAAAAACTAATCGATTCTTTTGCTGTTGGAAATGTTATTAAAAATGGTATCCCGGTAGCTATAGTCGGCGAACCCAATGTAGGAAAATCTACGCTTTTAAATGCTTTATTAAATGAGGAACGAGCGATAGTTTCGGAAATTGCAGGTACAACCCGGGATGCTATTGAAGACGAAATTAGTATTGGTGGCATTGGCTTTCGATTTATTGATACAGCCGGAATTCGTGAAACCACTGATGTGGTTGAAACCATTGGTATAAAAAAGACATTTGAAAAGATAGCGCAAGCCCAATTGGTATTATTTTTAGCTGACAGTTCACAGTTGGCGGTTGGCAGTTTAGAAAACTTTAAAATAGAAATTGAAAAAACCAAAAACAAGTTCCCGAAAAAGCCACTTGTTGTTGTAATTAATAAGGTTGATTTACTTTCCGTAGGGGAATTAGACTCCATAAAGTCCCAACTTGAAACTTTAAACCTGAAACTTGAAACCATTTCTGCAAGGCAGAACATCGGGATTGAGGAACTCAAAAACACCCTATTGTCGTTTGTAAATACCGGAGCTCTTCGAAACAATGAAACCATTATCACCAATTCCCGACACTATAATTCTTTACTGAAGGCTTTGGAAGCAATATATAAAGTCAGAGAAGGGCTGGATAGCGGACTTTCGGGCGATTTACTGGCAATGGATATTCGTGAAGCACTGTATTATTTTGGAGAAATCACAGGAGAGGTAACCAATGATGAATTGTTGGGAAATATCTTTGCTAATTTTTGTATCGGCAAATAGATATCCATTTTATTTGGTGTTTTTTGGTTTTATTTACTTGTAAATCAAATACTTGTTAATAGCTTATCTTTTTTATCTTTCTCTTAATTGTCTTTTTTTCGTGCTTTTTTACACCTAATTTACACCTCAAAATTGATTTTTACATCCGAGGTGTAAAAAATGTATCTCGTATGAAAATTCATTTAAGAAAGAAAAAACTAAAAAGTGGTACTGTTAGTCTTTATATAGAATATTATAAAGGTCATAAGTTAACACCTGAAGGAAAAGTAAAACATATAAGAGATTTTGAATATTTAGAACTCTATCTCACGACCGACCCCACAAGCGCTGCCGAAAAAAAGAAAAATAAGGAAAATCTGGAGCTGGCCGATCAAATTCTGGCAA
>JBGTEN010000306.1:0-35850 GCA_041747755.1 Arenibacter sp.
AAATACATCAGCTCATCATCCAGTAGGCCTTCCACCACCAGCTGGTCTCTGGTATGTTTTCTTTCCTCTTCCATATTAATTAGTAGCAGACGATGTTTCCGAAAAGATATTGGCAAAAAAGCTTCCTGTTTATAGATTAGGGCCACATCTATTCCCCGAAGATCCGGAGAATCAAAATGGATAATTTTGTAGTCTTTGTTTTGCAAGTGCGGATGATGTACTAAATCTTCGAGAACTTTTCTATTTTCCACTTCACAAAGCCCTATGATATCGGGCGAAGTCTTGGTTATGTTAGTTCCAATATCCGAAAGTACCTTGGCAATATCTTCTACTTTCTTATAATAGCGCTCCAAAGTCCACCGATCTTTGCCCAGCGGGGTTCGGTCCTCATCAAAGATTAAGGTATCCCGTTCTGTGTCAAATAAGTTTTCTACATTATAAAAGGCTATTGTTCGGATGCCGAAGGTCGTTGACTCTTGGGAGACGCCTGAGATTGGAATATAAAGAAGAAAGAAAAGCAACAAAAATCTCATAGACACACCATAAATTACAACGTATTTTACTACATTAAAGTCGGCTATAAATAACAAGTATAACGTATTTTCTGTAAAAAATATAAAGATTATTAATATATTGTAAGGACTAACCAAAGATTCTGAAAATGCGAAATATTCTTTTTTCGTTATTTTTTGTAGTAGCAAGTCAAAGAAGCAATGCCCAGAATCCGGTTGTTATTTCAGGAACCATTTTGGATGAAAGAACCAAGGAAGCACTTATTGATGTCACCCTGCAATTAGAAGGAACCCCATTTTCGGGTAAGACGCTGGCATCTGGTGACTTTTATTTAGCTATACCTCTGGAAGGAGATTTTATTCTAAATATTTCTGCAACAGATTTTGTGACAAGACGCATCCCTATAACGCTAGTCAATGAATCACTTACTCTTGGAATAATTTATCTGGAGGTTGATATTACTACGGATAAAGTAGATAACCTAATTGCCCTGACAGATGATGATATTGCAGATGATGAGGGTATTTCTATGGCCACCGGACTTTTACAGGCCACTCGAGATGTGTTCTTAAGCCGAGCTGCTTTTGATTTTGGACAGGCATTTTTTCGCGTTCGAGGTTACGATTCTCAATACGGCAACGTTTTGGTTAATGGCATCACTATGAACAAATTCTTTGATGGCCGTCCGCAATGGAACAATTGGGGGGGCTTAAATGATGTTACTAGGAATCAGGATTTTACCTATGGCTTGCAGGCATCTGATTATACTTTTGGAGGTATTTTGGGAGCGACTAACATTGATACCCGACCTTCAAGATTCCGACCCGGAACGCGCTTATCTGCTTCTGCCTCCAACAGAACCTATGCCGGTCGACTGATGGCCACATATAATTCAGGAATACAAGACAATGGTTTGTCTTATAGTGTTTCGGCTTCCAGAAGATGGGCAACACAAGGATATATTGATGGAACCTTGTATGATGCCTATTCCTTTTTCGGTGCTCTGGAATATCAAATAAATTCCAAACATAGCTTCAGTTTTACATCAATTTTGGCTGCGAACCGTCGGGGACGGTCCGCTGCCATTACAGAAGAAGTTTTTGAATTGGTTGGTAACAGATACAATCCATTTTGGGGTTTGCAGGATGGGAAAATCAGGAATTCCCGGGAACGGAATATTGTGGAACCCATTGTAATGCTGAACCATTTTTACCAATCGGAAAATTTCAGTTTGAATACAGGGGTCGCATATCAATTTGGCACTAATAAAAGAAGCAGGTTGGGCTATTTTAATGCACCCAATCCTGATCCCACCTACTATCGCTATTTACCCAGTTTTTATATAAATAGTCCTATTGGAGCCAATTTTATAGGAGCGAACACTGCCCGGGAGGGTTTTCTTGAAAATCCACAAATGAATTGGAGTAATTTTTATGTGGCAAATAATAGGGAAAAAGCAACTTATGTTTTTTATGATGATATTACAAACGACAGGCAAGTTACCATAAATACCATTGGGAACGTAAAGATCAATAGCACTTTCCAAGTTGATTTTGGAGGATCTTATAAAAAATTATCATCAGCCAATTATGCTGAAATTCAGGATTTACTAGGTTCGGATTTTCATGAGGATATAGATCCATTCTCAAACACCCTAAATGACGTTAATGGTAACGTTTTAAAAAGAACCAATGATGCCTTTAGCTATAACTATGGGATTGAGGCTAGTGCTTTGGATGCCTTTGGGCAACTGCGTTTTGCTTTTTCCAATTGGAATGGTTTTGTGGCAGGCAGTTATACCAAAACTACCTATCAGCGAGAAGGTCTTTTTCAAAATGGACGCTTCATCAGTAATTCTTTTGGTAAAAGTGCGGAGGTAGATTTTTCCAATTTTGGTTTAAAAGGTGGATTTACTTATAAAATTAGTGGTCGACAATGGGTAAATTGGAACGGGGCATATCTTAGTACTCCCCCCACTTTACAAAATGTCTTTATTAATCCCAGAGAAAATAATCAGTTAGTTCCCAAAATAAAAAGCGAAACTATTTCAACCACTGATATCAATTATTATTTACGATTGCCCAAACTAGTGGGAAGGCTTACGGGGTTTTATACCCGATTTCAAGATGCCACAGATATCAATTTTTTCTTTGTTGATGCCGGTGTAGGTTCAGATTTTGTACAAGAAGTAATTACTAATCTGGATAAATTGCATATGGGGCTGGAATTGGGCTTAGAGTACCAAGTATCCTCTGCTGTAAAACTTACCGCGGTTGCTGGTTTAGGGAAATATCTATTTGCCAGTGATCCCTCAGTAACCATAAATTTTGATACGGCAGGAGCAGAGGAGGATTTAATTAGTCCAGAGGGGAATATTGATTTAGGAATTGCCAAAATTAAAGATCTTAAATTATCACAGGGTCCCCAAAAGGCATATGCGTTCGGGATAGAATACAGGGATCCTAAATATTGGTGGGTTGGTATGACTGCAAATTATATGGCTAACAATTACAGCAATATTTCCACAATTACCAGAACACCCAGTTTTTATTTGAATCCGGAAACTGGAGAGCCTTTCCCAAATGCAACTGAAGAAAACGTAAATAGGTTATTGAGGCAGCAACCACTAGATAATTTTTATCTGTTGAATTTGGTAGGCGGAAAATCTTGGTTAAAAAAAGGCAAGTTTATGAGTGTTTTTGCGAGTGTAAATAATGTCTTTGATGCGGTTTACAGGACAGGTGGTTATGAACAAAGTAGAAATGGCAATTTTGGACAATTGCAACAAGACAATTTAAGTGGGACACCATCTTTTGCTCCCAAGTATTGGTATGGTTATGGGCGTACCTATTTTTTGAACTTGGCATATAGTTTTTAAAATTTTGTGCAATGGAGAATAAATTGTACCAATAAGATTATTCAAAAGTAGTATGAGTGTAAACAAAACAAAATATTTCTCATTCACCGAAGCTCTTTTGAGTTTCGTGCTGCTATGGGGCTGTGTGAAAGATCAGAATTTTGATACTCCAAAAGCAGCTTGTGAGGAAGTGCCAATAGCGAATACCACCTTTGCCCAAGTAAAGTCTTTATTTCAGGGTAGTGTAGTCCAAATTCAAGAAGATTTAATTATTGAGGGTTTTGTGATTTCTTCAGATAGTGCTGGAAACTTTTTTAATACACTTCATTTTCAGGACAAAGCTACAAATCCAACCGAAGGATTTCAGATTGATATTGATTTAAGATCGTCCTATCTTTTTCATCCTGTGGGTCAAAAAGTAATTATAAAATTAAAAGGCCTTTATTTGGGAAGAACTCGGGGTGTTTTTAAAGTAGGAGGTGTGTTCACAGCTTTTGGAAATTTATCTGTAGGGCGGCTTCCGGCTAATGCCATCAGCAAACATCTATTTGCCTCTTGTGAGGAGATACCTAGTATTGAACCAACAGAAGTAGTAATAAGCGGACTTCAAGATAGCATGATAAATACCCTAGTACAGTTTAACGGGGTAGAAATTGTGGAAGAACAACTAGGGGAATTATTTGCGGTGCTACGAGAAGAAACCGGACGTACTTTGGTAGATTGTAATGAAAGTAGAATAATCTTGTTAAATAGCGGTTATGCGGATTTTCAGGGAGAATTATTACCCGAAGCAAACGGAACTATAACAGGAGTTTTACTAAAAGACAATAATAATTTTCAACTCGTTATTCGTGATGTGGAAGATATTAACTTTACCGAAGAACGTTGTGCTGAAATTATAGACGAGTTTACTTCAGAAAACTTTTTTATTTCCGAATTGGCAGATCCTGATAATAACGCCGGGGCACGGTTTGTAGAATTGTACAATTCAGCTTCAGAACCATTATCCTTAAAAGGATGGCGCTTAAACCGCTATACCAATGCCAGTACTACTATAAGTTCCAGTATTAACTTGTCCAATTTTACAGTTGGTCCGGAGAGCACTTTTGTTATTTCTCCCAATGCTTCGGTATTTGAAAGCGTCTATGGTTTCCCTCCGGATTTGGGGGTATCCACGAATAGTCCGGCAGACTCCAACGGCGATGATAATTTAGAACTTGTAGACCCTTTTGGTACCGTAATCGATATGTTTGGGGTTATAGGAGTAGATGGATCGGGAACGAACCATGAATTCGAAGATGGTCGCGCTTTTAGAAGAACTGAAATTACCAAAGGTAATCCGGTGTATACTTTTAGTGAGTGGGTTATTTATAATGATACCGGAGGTGCAGGAACAACTAATCAGCCCCAAAATGCACCGGAGGATTTTTCCCCGGGAGACAGGGGGTTTTAAGAATACCTAAAGTGATTGGCTATAACTTATAGGTGAGGAATTTCAATTTTTGATTGCACATAAAATCGGAACTCTTTTGTAGCTTTGAAAGATGAAGGAAGAACTGCATATTGCCTTAATACAGACATCATTAATTTGGGAGAATCCACAAGAGAATAGGAAAGTTCTTTTGGAGAAAATACAGTCCATTTCGGCAGAGGTTGATCTCCTTATCCTCCCCGAGATGTTTAGTACCGGCTTTACGATGCAGCCCGGAAATATTCCAAAAGGAGAGGGTCAGAAAACTTTGGACTGGATGTTGGATATTGCCAAAGAAAGAAAATTGGCGATAACAGGAAGTACTGTTTTCTACGAGAATGGAAACTATTACAACCGCCTTTTTTTTGTTGAAGCAGACGGAAAAGTGGCTACCTATGATAAGCGCCATACGTTTACCTTAGCTGGAGAAGATAAGGTATATAAGGCAGGGACAGAAAAGTTGCTGGTTGATTACAAGGGCTTTAAGATTTGCCCTTTAATCTGTTATGATTTGCGATTTCCTGTTTGGGCAAGAAATGTTGAGGAGTATGATGTTCTGATTTATGTTGCCAATTGGCCAGCTCCAAGAATTATGGCATGGGATACACTATTACAGGCACGGGCTATAGAAAATATGGCATATTGTGTTGGGATAAATAGAATTGGTAAGGATGCTGTAGGTCATGAATATCCGGGACATTCTTCGGTTTATGGGGTTTTAGGAGAGCAGTTAGCATTTTCGCAAAAAGAAGAAATACTTCATGTAACTTTAGTTAAGGAAACCATTAGTACTACGAGGAAAAAATTAAAATTTTTGGCTGATAGGGACACCTTTAGTCTGGAATTATAAAGGTTTGTTCCAACTCCCAGTTTGCACGAACATCAATTACATCCGGATAATAACTAATTTTCTCAGGTTGTATTTTTTGCAAGTAATTTCCCGTATCCCATTGCCTGTTACCATTGGTATCAAAAATTGCCCTCAAAAGGTATTTACCGGGGGGGATAAGATTAAACTCTAAAAGCTTAGGTTCGGTAATGTAGATTTCTCTTTTCAGAACCTCTTTATCATCTGTCAACTGCACCAGCAAAGGATACTCTACTGCACCGGAAAGGGTTAAACGCAAATTTCCAAAATCGGCATAACTCTTGGTGGTTAATTGATAGATCACAGAATCATTTACTTCTCCAAAGAAATCTTCAATGGCCCCCTCATAGAGGTCTACCGTATATCTCTCATTGGGTTCCAGAAGAAAGTTTATATCTACTTTATTTTGTGTGCTATCTAAAGTGGTATTAAAAGGCACAGCCAGAGAGTCTTTGTTCATAATATATATTTTGGAAGAATCCATTTTTGAAATTGGGGTACTCGCTAAAATGGAAAAACGCTCCCCAAAATTTAATGCCCCTTTTTGGCTAGGCGTAATAAGGAGTGTATCCAGCGGCAATTTTCTGCTTTTGAGGGTAAAAGTATCTTTAAGACTTAATTTCTCATTGGTTACCGTAAACTGCAAGGAGTCGGCTTCAAATGGTGTAAACCAGAAGTTGAGTGTATCTTTTTCACGCTCTTTTTTAACAAGAGTTCGTATACTGTCCGGTAAGGGAGTTAAAGGGGCTATTCTAATGTGTTCTCCTTCACCTTGATACCCAAATATAATTTTGTTTTTTGCCGCAAAACTTGGAACACTTAAGGTGTAATCCGGAATTTCTTTAAATAAGTTCAGCAGGTAAATAGAATCTGTAGGCAAAGAAACCGTATCCTGCAAGAAGGCTATTTTATCTACTTTCTGGTTAAACATATTGTTTTTCCCCTGATCCTTAAGAGCAAATAAAGCATAGTTTCCGGCCTTTAGATTTCTTAGGTGAAATATCGTAGTACTATCTAAAGTGTTAGTAAGATAGTTGGGTAATTTTTTATAAACGGTAGAATCGTTGTAAGTACTGTCTATCTCATATAACAATACACTTATAAACGTCTCGGCTTTTCTTTTGAAAGCATCCTTTACCACCCCTGAAACTACCAGAGAATCTATGTAGTCCCCGGTAGAAAATACATAGGTTAAAAAGCTATTCGGGTTGCCTTCATTATTGTCCACGATACTTTGACCAAAATTTAAGGTGTATGTGGTATTTTCCTTTAGCGTGTCTTTTATTGTAATTTCAATAAACTTACTGGTGCCACCCTGCGGAATAATTTGAGGGGCATATTTAAGTGGTGGGGATATTATTAATTGTTCTTGAATATCATTAAGTTTAATATACTCATCAAAATAAAGTTTTATTTTCTTTGATGTAAAGTTTATGGACATATCGGCGGGCTCTGCTTTTAAGAGCTGCGGAGGAGTCAAATCCTTGGGACCTCCTGAAGGGGTTCCTCTTCTGGCGCATTGTACACCTGCAAAAACCAATAGGAGAATAAAGAGATACCCTAAAATGCGCTTCACCATGAAATAAATAGTCTGTAAAACAAAGTAACAACTAATTTGCAGAATTGTAAAATTAGGGCACCACAGCCATTGTTGCAACATACAGGGTTATACCTTCAGTTTTCTTCAAAGCCATTGCGCAAGATTCAATAGTTGCACCCGTGGTTATAATGTCATCTACCAAAAGTACATGTTTATACTTTAACAAATCTATATCATTCAGTTCAAAAAGGGATTTATCATGTTGCCAACGGTTCAGCCTTCCTTTTTTTGTTTGGGTCTTGGTATTGGCTGTTTTAAAGAGAATCGTGTCACTATACTGCGCTCCAATATGAAATGCCAATCTTTGACCAAATTTTGCTACTTGGTTGTAACCCCTTTTTCGTAATTTTTTCTTGTGAAGCGGAACAGGAATTACATAATCAATATGTGTTAATGCTAATTCTTCTTTCAATACTTGACCAAACCAATCCCCTAAAAAAACACCTATTTCCTCCTGATTTTTATACTTTAAGTAATGGATAAGCGTTTTTACAATGCCATTTTTTGTGAAAAAAAGGAAGGAATTACACTTTTTAATGTCTATTCTACCATAGAAAATCTTGTCAACAGGGTTTTCATCGGTAAAATTGTACTCGGTGAGTGGTAACTGGTTTCGACAAACGGTACACAATAATCGTTCACCTAAACGCAAAGTGGTATTACATCCAAAACACACCATGGGCACTAGGATTGTGTTGATATCATTTAGTATCTTTGAGAGCTTAATAACCATCAAATCTTATACTTTTAGACCTACTTAATTACCTACCTGTTTAGATGAACGTTCAAGATACGAAATTCAATTATAAAATAATTCTTGCAGCACTGGTCGCAGTGATTATAGGAATACTTATTGCCTTCTATTACAGTTATGCTCAATCTAAAACACAAATTAGTTACTTGGAGCAAGAGAAGGAAATATTGGTCAAGGATCTTATTTTAATGAAAACAGATGTTGATAGACTATCGGCTTTAAATGAAGTAAACGAGATAGAACTACAAGATTCCAGATTTAAAATACAGCAATTAATGGATTCCATTGGAAGGCTAACTTTTTCAGTAGACAAATTAAGAGATTACAGAAAGGAACTGCGTATTCTTGAAGCTAAAAATGATAGTCTTAAATTAAATAATAATTTTCTTAAATATAACAACTCGCTCCTTGCCGATAAGTATGACGAATCAAGGAAAATGATTGAGGAACTCCGAGGAAAGAGTAACTCTTTGGCAGAAGCAGAGGCTTTGTTAAGAAGAAAAAATTTAGAACTTAGTAAAGAGCTTAAAACTAAGAATTACCTTAAATTGGATAATTCAGAAGGAAGCGGTTTTAGACTTCGGACAGGAAGACCCATTAAAACAACTAAAGCATCAACTGTAGAGAAAATAAGAGGCTGTGTAACCATAATGGGCAATGCCAATGTTATAAGAGAAGATAAGGTGCTGTACTTTCAGTTTTTAAGTCCCAATATGAAGATTATAGAGGACAATGCAAACGTAATCTCAGTAAATGGAAATATCTACAGCAAAAGAGTTGAGCTCGTTTACAGGGGGGAAGAATTTAGCGTATGTGACTTTATAACCATTCCGGAAGGTTCGTTGGAAGAAGGCACATATACCTTAAATGTCTTTGAAGACGAAAAATTACTTGCTACTTCAGAATTTCAACTAAAATAAATTACGCCTATTTGGTGTAAAATTCTATTTTTGCCGAATGGCAAAACAAGAAGAAGATTTTAAGAAAGTAATATCCCACGCTAAGGAATACGGCTTTGTATTTCAATCTAGTGAAATTTATGACGGGTTAAGTGCTGTGTATGACTATGGTCAGAATGGAGCAGAATTAAAGAATAACATTAAGCAGTATTGGTGGAAGGCAATGGTGCAATTAAACCAGAATATTGTAGGCTTGGATGCAGCTATATTTATGCATCCAACAACTTGGAAAGCTTCCGGACACGTAGATGCTTTTAATGACCCGCTCATAGACAATAAAGACTCAAAGAAAAGATATAGGGCAGATGTACTTATAGAAGATTATGTTGCCAAAATTGAAGAAAAGATTGATAGGGAGGTTGAAAAAGCAGCCGGTAGATTTGGCGATGCTTTTGATAAAGTACAGTTTTTAGCAACGAATCAGCGCGTGTTGGATTATCAGGAAAAAGCGACTTCAATTTTACAGCGAATGGCAAAATCTCTGGGAAGCGAGGATTTGGCCGATGTTAAAAAACTAATTGAAGAATTAGAGATTGCCTGTCCACTCTCCGGCTCCAGAAACTGGACCGATGTGAAGCAGTTTAACTTAATGTTTGGAACTAAATTAGGAGCATCTGCAGAGAATACAATGGATTTGTACCTTCGTCCGGAAACGGCACAAGGAATTTTTGTTAACTTCTTAAATGTACAAAAGAGCGGTCGACTTAAAATTCCTTTTGGCATTGCTCAAATAGGGAAGGCGTTCAGAAACGAAATTGTAGCACGCCAGTTCATTTTCAGAATGCGGGAGTTTGAACAGATGGAAATGCAATTTTTTATCCGTCCCGGGTCTCAAAAGGAATGGTATGAAGCCTGGAAAAAAACAAGAATGAAATGGCATTTGTCCCTTGGAATGGGAGAAGAAAACTATCGTTTTCACGACCATGAAAAACTGGCGCATTATGCCGATGCCGCAGCAGATATCGAATTTAAGTTTCCATTTGGATTTAAAGAATTAGAAGGCATCCATTCCCGAACCGATTTTGATTTGGGAAATCATGAGAAATATTCGGGTAAAAAATTACAATATTTTGACCCTGAACTTAATGAAAGCTACGTCCCTTATGTCTTGGAAACATCCATTGGAGTCGATCGCATGTTTTTAGCCATTTTCTCTAAATCATTACATGAAGAAGAATTGGAGAATAACACCACTAGAACAGTTCTAAAATTGCCATCAGTTTTGGCACCAATAAAAGCAGCTGTTTTTCCTTTGGTAAAAAAAGATGGACTGCCGGAACTGGCTCAGTCCATTGTTGAGGATTTAAAGTGGAATTATAATGTGTTGTATGATGAAAAGGATGCGGTGGGAAGACGGTACAGAAGGCAAGATGCTTTGGGCACACCTTTTTGTATTACCGTAGACCATCAGTCCTTAGAAGATAATACGGTGACGATTCGACACAGAGATACTATGGAGCAAACACGTGTTGCAAAATCCATGGTAAAGGACATTATAGAAGAAGAAGTAGCTATTAAAAATTGGCTAAAAAAAATGGAATAGCTTAAAGTTGATATTTTAACCCTAAACTTCCATAATAATTAATCCCATTCCCTGGATAAAAAAAGCGAGGTTCTGCTCCTCCAAATGCCGCTGTATTAATTAACACCGATTGAGCATATTTTGCATTAAAAATATTGTTGATTCCAAAATCTGTTCCAATGCTAAATTTAGGTGATAGCTGCTTTTTATAGCCCATTCTGGTATTGAAAACGGTAAAAGAATCACTGTACAGTGTATTTGCATCCAATAATGAAATTTCATCTACAAACTGGTGTGTGGTGTTCATGTACAATCCGTTTGCGTGGGTTAATTGTAAACCCGAATTTATCCGATGTTTTGGAACTCCGGTTAGCGGGTTGCCCGAATAGTCATTATCCTCATTCACAAAATCAACAAAAACATGATCACTATAGGTGTAGCTAATAAAAGGACTTACTATTATTTTATTGTTGATTTCAAATTGATATTTTGCATCAACCTCCAAACCCTTATGTCTTGTTTTACCGGCATTTTCTCCCACAAACTGATCATCTCCAACACGCTGTGCTACTAAAAGGTCATTAATATTCATTTGGTAAACGGTTGCCAAAATATTCAGCTTATTGTTCATAAAAAACAAGTTGGAACCCAATTCATAATTGGTTCCTTTTTCTTGAGCTATGTCCGGATTTATTACCCCGTCCGGGGTTAAGGTTTCAGCCAAACTGGGGTTAGAAAACCCCCTGCCTACATTGGCATATAGTGTATGACCTTTTATAGTGTAATTTAGCGCCAAACTTGGCAAAATAATAACATCAAAATCGCGCACAGCACTTTTATTCGTATCTTCTGAGTTGAATAAATCACGAAAATCATAAAAGGTTTTATTGATATTAAGACCGGGCTGTATAAAAAAATTGTCTCTTATAGGGAATGTTAAGGTGGCAAAAGTATTTAGTTGTCTTCGAAACTCCTTATTGTCCGCAAACTTATTACCTTTTAAGCTTCCGTTACCATTGTTTTCCTGATACCGATTTACAAACTCATTCCAATTGTATTCATCCTTGGCCAGTTCGGCTCCAAAAGAAAATTTGGTAGGCTTTCCAAGAAAATTAAAATCACCAAAGAACCTTGTTCTTAAGCCAAAGCCATTGGTAAACTCGTCTAGAATGCCAAAAGGTCGTGGCTCGTAATGTTCTAAATAAGTATAAAAAATACTTGTTGTATTCTCCAGATGCTCACCAAACGTATGACCAAATGATAGGCCAACAAGTGTGTATTTATTTGCTTCAAAGCCCTTTGCATCTCGCCATGTTGGTGCAGCTTGTCTGGGATTTTCTCTAAAAGCGGTTTGGCCAAGTGAGCTGGGAATCTGAGCGGTATAATCAATATGATTAACCAAAAGCCCTATTTTATTCTTGTCGTTCAAAACATAGGAAGCATTTAATAAAATACCATCTCGAACAAAGCGATTATTCTCCCGGTAACCGTCCGTTTCTAAATGACCATATTGCAGTCCCAGAGAGAATTTAGCATCGGTATGGGCAAAAGCCAATGCATTTTTAAAAAGGTTGTATGAACCAACGGTTATGTTATTCGAAAAATGTGTAGAGGCGATAGCCTGCACTTTTGAATTTAGGATAATTGCCCCGCCTAAATTGGTTCCATAAACGGTTCCTTTGGGTCCTTTTACTACCTCAATTTCGCTTAAACTTTCAAGGTCATAGGCTTCAATAATGGAGGACCCGGTGCCATTGGTAACGGGAATATCGTTAAAATAAAGACGTAATTTATCAGTTCCAAAAAGGGTACGGGCTCCCACTCCCCGAATCGTAATTCTGTTCGTATTTAAGGCACCCGATAAGGCATAAACTCCGGAAATTTGATTAATAGACGAAATAACATCTATTGGGCTATAATTTTCAAAAGTTTCAGCACCAATGGTCTGGGAGGGCACAATTCCAGTTGCAGTATTCTTTTTTAAATCATCCAAGAGAATTACTTCGTCCAACTGAGTAACACTGTCCTTTTTTATCTCCTGAGCATATGATACGAAACAGAAAACTAAGAATAATGAGCAAGAAAAAAGTGCTTTCATGAACCGGAATTAAAGGGTAAATGTAACGATTAAAACCGAAAACCTAGAGATAACCCTGCACGGTACATAAAGGAATCTTGAAAGTCTTCCGGGTTAATATTACGTCCCAATCCGGCATTGAGCTCTAATGTAAATTTCTGGCTTCTGGTAGCCCACTTATTTCCAAGACCTAATCCTAGGGCAAGCGTATTGTAGGAACTAGTTTGTATGGTGTTTGACAGTTCCTTTTCTCCAGAATAATATTGACCGAAAGCCTCTGCAAAAAAGCCGCTTCTGGGTCCATATCCAAAATAGGCCCTAAAATTTGGTCCAATCCCAAAGTTACCATTATAGTCTAAAGCATTATTATCAAAATAGAGCGTGCCTCCGATACTCGTATCTTCACCTAAAAAATACTCGTAGGAACCCTCAACGGTAGTTGTTGCTAAAAACAAACCAATGTTAAATTTAACTTCATGGTTATTATTGAACCTTGGATAAGCCTGAGCCATAAGCCCGGAAGCAGATAGCAGTAGCAGAAGAGAACCTAATTTTTTCATTTTTGTAATCTATTATTTCTAACCTTAAAAATCAAAATGTGTTCCAAAGTTACAAGTAAATTATAAGAGTCTTATTTCTTGGTTACGCTAAACATTGCTTATTTTAGGGCAAAAAAACAATTGAAGATAGTATCATATAATGTTAATGGAATTCGGGCTGCAATTAGCAAGGGATTTTTAGAATGGCTTCAAGCTGTAAACCCTGATCTTGTATGTCTTCAGGAAATAAAAGCTAATGTAGATCAGTTAGATATTGCTGTTTTCGAAGCTGTAGGTTATGGATTTTCGTTTTGGTTTAGCGCCCAAAAAAAAGGATATAGTGGTGTTGCTATTTTATCTAAACAAAAGCCGAATCATGTGGAGTTTGGTACCGGAATAGCGTATATGGATTATGAAGGGAGAAATTTGAGGGCCGATTTTAACGGGCTTTCCATAATGAGCCTTTACCTTCCGTCGGGTACTAATCTGGACAGACTGGGCCATAAATTAAACTATATGGCCGATTTTCAGCAGTATATAAATGTTCTAAAAAAAGAATATCCTAACTTGATTATTTTGGGAGATTATAACATTTGTCATAAAGCTATCGATATCCATGACCCAATTAGAAACGCAAATGTTTCAGGCTTTTTACCCATTGAACGGGAATGGATTGGAAATTTTATGGATAATGGGTTTATTGATAGTTTCCGACATTTTAATTCAGAACCTAATAATTATACCTGGTGGAGCTATCGTGCTAATTCCAGAAATAATAATAAAGGTTGGCGGTTAGATTATGGGTTGGTCAGTGAGCCTCTTAAGGATCGATTGAAACGCTCCGTAATCCTATCAGAGGCCAAACACAGTGATCATTGTCCTATCCTTTTAGAAATAGAATAAATGAACCCACCATCATTATTTTAATTATTTAAGGTTACTCTCAACAATACAGGTTAACCGATGAAACGATGAAAATAAACATATGAAATATACACTATTACCCACTACACAATTAGAAGTTAGTAAAATATGCCTAGGCACTATGACTTGGGGAAAACAGAATACGGAGGCCGAAGGCCATGAGCAGATGGATTACGCTGTGGAACAAGGCATCAATTTTTTTGACACCGCTGAACTCTATGCTGTTCCAGTGGAAAAGGAGACTCAAGGGTCAACGGAAAGAATAATAGGCTCTTGGTTTAAAAAAACCGGTAAGCGCGACAAAATTATTTTGGCATCTAAAATCGCCGGCCCTTCCAGCGTTAATAGAAATCATATCCGCGATGAACGATTTTCTAAAAAAGCTTTTGAAAAAGCCATTCATGGAAGTTTGGAAAGGCTGCAGACAGATTATATTGATTTGTATCAGTTACATTGGCCCGACCGCAAGACCAATTGTTTTGGAAAAAGAGGCTATGTTTATGATGAAAATGAAAAATGGGAAGACAACATAAATGAGGTCTTAACGGCTTTAGAAGGCTATATAAAGGCAGGAAAAATACGCTATATCGGACTTTCCAATGACGTCCCATGGAGTACTATGCGCTATCTGGAAGAAGCCAAGTACAATAATCTTCCTAGAATTGTGTCTGTTCAAAATCCGTATAGTTTATTAAATAGAATCTATGAGATAGGTCTGGCAGAAATATCAATTCGTGAAAAAGTGGGCTTATTACCCTATTCGCCATTGGCTTTCGGTAGACTTTCAGAGAAGTTCATCAAAAAAGCGGGCAAAGAAAATGCGAGGATTACACTCTTTCCAGGGATGGCTCGCTATAATGGTGAAAACTCCTTAAAAGCCACTCAGAAGTATTATGAATTGGCACAATCGCATAATTTGTCCTTAGCACAGATGGCTTTGGCTTTTATTCACAGTCGACCATTTGTCACCAGTACCATTATTGGGGCCACAACCATGGAACAATTGCAGGAAAATATAGGAAGTATAGCTATCGTTTTAAGCCAAGAGATTTTGGAGGGAATTGAAGCCATTCATAACGCTATTCCGAATCCGGCACCTTAAAAATTTTAAATATTGCCTTAAAAGTTAAAATAGAAAATGAGTTACATCCTCAATTTTAGTCACTAGTTCAATTTTTATTTGGGTATTTTTAAGGGATATTTTGTTGTTTTTGGAAACGTAAATAGTGGTAAACCCTAATTTTTCGGCTTCTAAGATACGCTGTTCCACACGCTGAATCGGACGTATCTCGCCGGCCAACCCTACTTCTGCTGCAAAACAGACACCCTTTTCTATAGGGACATCCATATTACTGGAAAGTATAGCCGCAATAACGGCCAAATCAATAGCAGGGTCATCTACGGTAATGCCTCCCGTAATATTGAGGAAAACATCTTTGGCACCCAATTTAAAGCCGGCACGCTTCTCTAAAACGGCCAATAGCATATTTAAACGCTTTGCGTTATATCCTGTTGTGGAACGCTGGGGAGTACCATATACTGCCGTACTAACCAATGCCTGAATTTCTATCATAAGAGGGCGCATGCCTTCTATGGTAGAGGCTATTGCTGTCCCACTCAGACCTTCATCATTTTTGGAGATCAGTATTTCAGACGGATTGTTTACCTCGCGCAGTCCGCTAACTTGCATTTCATAAATTCCCAATTCCGCAGTAGAACCAAACCGATTTTTTAGCGTGCGTAGAATACGGTACACATAATTTCTATCTCCTTCAAATTGAAGTACGGTATCTACCATATGCTCCAATATTTTAGGACCGGCAATAGCGCCATCTTTGGTGATATGACCAATTAGAATAACAGGTGTGTTGGTTTCTTTTGCAAATTTGATCAGTTCGGCAGTGCACTCCCGTATCTGGGAGATACTGCCGGCAGCAGACTCAATGTAATCTGAATGCAGCGTTTGGATGGAATCAATAATCACAATATCAGGCTCCATTATTTCAATCTGCTGAAAAATATGCTGAGTTTTAGTTTCTGTTAAAACATAGCAATTTTCACTGTTAGGGTGAATGCGATCTGCACGCATTTTAATCTGCTTTTGACTTTCCTCCCCGGAAACATAGAGGGTTTTGTAAGGTAGTTTTAATGCTATCTGAAGCAGTAAAGTACTTTTTCCAATTCCTGGTTCCCCGGCAATTAGGGTTAAAGATCCGGGGACTAAGCCTCCACCCAGAACTCTGTTAAACTCTTGGTCGAAGGTATTTAAACGAACTTCTTTCTCGGTGCTTATTTCATGAATACGTAAAGGCTTAGTAGTCTTTGAAGGAGTCCCGGTTGAACTTTTCCAGCTGGTTTTTTCTGTGCTTTGCACAAGCTCCTCCACTACTGTATTCCATTCTTTACAAGCACCGCACTGACCAACCCATTTGGCATATTGGGTGCCACAGTTTTGACAAAAAAAGGCTGTTTTAGTTTTCGCCATTGTCCCTTTTGGTTTGGCTAAAGATAAAACAAAGTTTAGACAGTAAAATTAGTTGATGAGTTTAGGAAAGAATAAGTTTCGAGGTATAATTTTAAAATGGCCGAAAAGCTATTTTTTTAAACCAATGCAACAATTTATGGAAAATAGTTACTATTTATACTTCGAAACTAAATGCACATTAAAACCTATTTAAAATCCAAAATCAGCTTTAAGGGCATCCATTTTTTCCAAAGCCATTTCTTTGGTGAGAAAATCTATTTCTTTCATTCCAAAAGCCTTCTCAAAAGTACGTAAAGCTTTTTTTGGGTCCCCCAACTGCTCATAATATTCTCCTTCAAAATAGAAGCCTAGCATGGTATCCGGATATTCTTTTTTGCAAAGATCGCTTAATGGTTTTAAGGATTCAAAATCTTGCTTTTTACGGCATCCGGCATAAATGGCCATAATGTCATTAAGGTCCGCTTTTTTTCTAAAACCAAATAGACTCTCAATTGTGCCGTATTTAGTTTCCAGATAGTTATATACTGGTTCGTCGGAGGTCAACAATTTTTCTTTGTATTCCTTGGGACTAATAGGTTTAAACATTCCGAAAATATCGTCAAATGCTTTTCCGATTCCATATGCTACCACAGAAACATGATCTGCTGTTGCATAGGTGTCGAACGAATACATCAGGGATTCGCTTTTTATTTCCTTAAGGGCCTTATCCATTGCTGAAATTCTTGACGTGTATTCACTTTTTTCACCTTCAACAACTAAACTGTAAAAAATCTTTTTTTTCATCGATGTTAATTGTGCGGGGACTCTTGCTTCCATTTCCGGTGCCAGTACCGGTGCAATGCTTATGTAAGCATTGAAAAGAGACTCTTCCTTAAAAAGATAAAAATTACCAAAATTGGCTGTTATATCATATCCAACAAATATTTTAAAGGGGGCTATGTTATATGTTGTTTCTAAATACGGAATAAGCTCCATTCCAATAAATTCGTAGAACTTTATTCCTTTATCTGTTGGAAGGCCACTAATCGGATCAAAAGCACAATCATCCAGCCGAACACTATTCTTGCTTTGATTTATACCAACGATGATTGCCTGAGGCATTCCATGAAATGTGCTATAAAATTTAGCATTTGCTACTACGTGATCAAAAAGGTACTCCGCATCTAAGACCACAATAAGTGGATATTTTTTCTCTTTGGTATAGTTTTCAGGGAAATAGTAGTTCACATCCCTTCTTTCCTGGAGTTTAAAACTTTCAAAGATTTCTTGTTTTATTTGAGCAGTGGCTCCAAAGCAAAACAGAATAATAATAGTGGTTAAATATGGTTTCATTTGGTTATAATTTCTTTTCAAAGGTTACATGAAACCGCGCAGTTATAGCCATCGCTCTGTATCGCTAACTTCATGCTCGGTTTCATCTGATATTGAGAAGGATATTACTTATCCCTATTCAATAACGGCAGTAACAGAAAAGATATTGCACCAAAAATAACTACCATTAAGGTTTGAGTTATCCAAACAATCCAGCCAAAAGCATCGCCGGACACAGCACTAATACCAAAAATGGCAAGAGCCTTACTCACTGCAATTGGATAAAACCCTATGCCACCGTTAGTTGTTGCCATGGCAAAAGCGCCTGCAACGAACGCAACCATTAACTGGCTGAGACTTAAATTTATAGTTTCGGGAACGGTGTATTTAATGACCCAAAGCATTGCTATATAACAAAGCCAAATAAAAACGGTGTGAAGCACAAATGGCCATTTCTTCTTCATTTTAAAAATGCTGAAAACACCGTCCAATAATCCTTTTAGAAACCCTTTTATTTTTATAGCTAATTTATGTGTTGACTTTTTGATAAATACTAAAAACAGCAACATACTCAGAATACCCAAACCCAGAAGTACCAGAAGCCCTTTTAAATTAAATCCTTTACTTTGAAGGAACTCAACAATAATATCTGTTTGTAAAAACAAAGTAATTAAAACAACCAACAGAAGCATTATTACATCTATAACACGCTCCGTAACCACAGTTCCAAATCCTTTTTCAAAAGGTACCTTTTCATAAGTGGCCAATGCAGTTGCTCTAAGTATTTCTCCTGTTCTTGGAATGCCTAAATTTGCAAAATAGGCCATAAGTATAAGAAATATATTGTTGATTACTTTTGGTTTATAGCCCAAAGGTTGTAGAAGATAATTCCAACGAATAGCTCGGGATAAATGACCTAGAACACCAATTATAACGGAAATACCCACCCAAAATAGATTAACTTCTTTGATATATTTTAGGATTTGCCCTCTATCCTCGGGAGAAGTGTTATTGTAAGAATACCAAATTAAAAATACCCCAATTGCAATTGGTAGGAGTAGCTTTAAAGCTTTTTTTATAGAGTCTTTCAAAACTAAGTAAGCAAGTTGGTTTCCTCATTAGGAAATATTAGTGCGGGGTTAAAGATTTTGGCTTCTTCAATGTCCATTATGGCATAGGTTATAAGAATCAAAGTATCTCCAACAGCAACCTTTCTGGCTGCAGCTCCGTTCAAAGTTAACTCACCACTTTTTCGGGGACCGGGAATTGCATATGTTTCTAAACGTTCTCCATTGTTGTTATTTACAATTTGCACCTTTTCTCCCCTTATAATATTGGCAGCATCCATTAAATCTTCATCAATGGTGATACTGCCTATATAATTCAAATCTGCCCCCGTAACTTTTACGCGGTGAATTTTAGACTTTAAAACTTCTATTTGCATGGCACAAAGTTAATAAATTAGAGGGCTATATTATCTATTAGACGAACATCCTGAACATATACGGAAATAAAAGCCCTATAGGTCTTGCCTTTTTGTTTTCTTATTATAGGTTTCAAAGTATCTGATGTTGTTATTTCAACATATTCCAATCTTAATTCTGGATGTTCTTTAAATTCAGCTTTAACCCATTCCAACACTTTTTTAGCACTTTTTGTGCCAAATTGTATTTTGGCTTCCTGGAGAATTTTAAAGATTAATGCAGCTTCTTTTTTTTCTGCATCAGATAGCCTTTCGTTTCTAGAACTCATAGCTAGCCCACTAGATTCCCTAACGATGGGACAACCGATAATAGTTGTTGAAATTTTCTTTATTTCAACTAATTTCCTGATTATTTGGAGTTGTTGGTAATCTTTTTCACCAAAATAGGCCCGGTTTGGCTCTGCCAGTGTTAGTAGTTCCTCAACTATGGTCCCAACCCCATTAAAATGATTTGGTCTAAATACGCCTTCCATAACAGTATCTAAACCTTCAAAATCATACGTTTTAGAAACAATACTGTCTGAATATATTTCATTTACGGAGGGGTAAAAAATAACTATTTTTTCAGAAACTTCTTTTAGCAAGGCCGTATCTCTCTCAATTGTTTTAGGATATTTCAGTAAATCATCCGGATTATTAAATTGCGTTGGATTAACAAAAATACTTACCACCAATACATCATTTTCCTTAAAAGCTGTTTTAACCAATGCAAGATGTCCTCTGTGCAAAGCACCCATAGTGGGGACCATGCCAATAGTCTTTCCTTTTTTAAGAGAAGAACGGAAAGTCCTGAGTTCATTTTTAGTTGTGATAACCAACATAAATTTGTGTTACGGGGGAGCAAACTTACTATAATTAAGGCTAATCTGCATAATTTTTGTAATTTTGCACCGACGTTAGCCCGATAAATAAAATATTACCTTTATGAATGGTAAAAAGATATTGTTTGTATCTTCCGAATTAGTGCCCTACCTACCAGAGAACGAAGTTTCCTTAATGTCTTACGAAGCGCCAAGAATGGTTAACAGTAATGGAGGCCAAATTCGCATTTTTATGCCAAGATATGGTAACATTAATGAACGTAGGCATCAATTACATGAGGTAATTCGATTATCGGGAATGAATTTAGTTATCAATGATATGGATATGCCTTTAATAATTAAGGTAGCGTCTATTCCCAGAGAAAGGATACAAGTTTATTTCATTGATAATGAAGAATATTTTAAGCGTAAGGCTACTTTTACTGATGAAAATGGAAATCTTTTTCCTGATAATGATGAACGAGCCATTTTCTTTGCGAAGGGGGTTGTTGAAACAGTAAAAAAACTGAATTGGTCTCCTGATATTATACACGTTCATGGTTGGATGGCCTCGCTACTTCCTCTTTACCTAAAGCATTTCTTTTTAGATGAACCACTTTTTGCAGATAGTAGAATTGTAACCTCTGTTTATGCTAAAGGTTTTGATGATGAGTTAGATCCTGAACTATTCAATAAAATTGCCTTTGATGGGATTGCTGAAGAGCATATTAGTGTATTAAAATCTCCCAACTATAATAATTTGTTAAAGGTTGCAGTAGATTTTTCAGATGCAGTTATTTTAGCAGCGGAAGATATTCCCGAAGATTTATTTAAACACATATCCAACCTTCAAAAACCTGTGTTGCCATATGTTTCTTTACAAGCGTTTGAAGAGGCCTATGCGAATTTTTATAACACTGAAGTCTTAAAATAAATTACATGAAATTTTTATATCGAATTGTATGTTCCGCCATCTTGGCTTTACTGTCAATAAAAGCCTTTGTTTCTTGTGAGGAGGAAGTGCTTACAATTGGTTCCGGAATGGTTCCCAGAGAACCCTTTATCTATGACAAGGCCGTGTATGATGTCTTTGCCTACAATAGGAAAATTAATGCGGTAGAAACCAATAAACTACCGTTATATCAGTTGGGGTCTTATGTAGATCCTGTTTATGGAAAAACAGAGGCACGGATAACCTCTCAGCTGAGTCTTTCAAGTTCCAACCCCACTTTTGGGAATTTTCCACAACAAACAGAGAATAATTCCCAATCAGACGGAAATAACAATACTATTCAAGAAAACGAGAGAGTAAAAGAGGTATTTCTATATATTCCTTACCTAAGGCCTGGAAACCCTGACAGAGACGGAGATGGTGTTGATGATGAATTTGATGTAGATCCGGACGATCCAAATAGCGATTCTGACGGGGACGGACTAACAGATAACCAAGAAAGAATTTTAGGTACAGACCCTTTGAATCCGGATACGGACGGAGATGGTATTTTGGATGGCGAAGATGATAACACAAATGTTATAAGGACTCCCAAGCGTTTTGCCTTAGACAGTATATTTGGTAATAGAGAGGCTCCTTTTAATCTAAAAGTTGAACGTTCTACGTACTTTTTAAGAGATTTAGATCCCGGAGCTAATTTTCAAGAGGCACAGGCTTATTTTTCAAATCAACAGTTTTCTCCGACTTTTGTTTCAGATGTTTTGTTTGATGGTGAGGTAACTATTAGCGATATGGAAATGCTTTTCTTTAAAGAAGATGATCCTGAAACGGAAGATGTTGATGAATCAAAGGAGGTTGAAACTGCCTTAACCCCCGGAATAAGAGTTCCTTTAAATGTTGCCTTCTTTCAAACAAATATTATGGACAAGGAAGGGAGTACAGAACTGATAAGTGATACCAACTTTAAAGAGTTTTTACGGGGAATTCATTTGTCGGTTACCCCAACCGCCGGAGATATTTTGCTGTTATTAGATTTATCTCTGGCCAACATAACCATAGATTACGAGTTTGACAGGGTTGATAATAATGACACCTCTTTCCCGGAGGATGACACTATTGTAGTAGAAAAGAGAAGTTACCCAATGCGGTTGATAGCCAGAGAAACTTCGCAAACTGGTGTTGTAACAACAAGAGGAAATGCAGTAAATACCTTTGTTAACGAGGCCTATCCCGGCTCTGTTTTAGACAACTTGGACACAAATGCAAATGCCTCTAGGATTTACTTAAAGGGAGGTGCCGGAGTTTTTAGTGAAATAAAGTTATTTGATGAAAACAACGGGCAAGAAATTATCAATGAGATTAAGGCTAACAATTGGATAATCAATGAAGCAAACCTTGTTTTTTATGTAGACAGGAATGCCCTTGATGCTACCGGGAATGGTATTGAACCACTAAGATTGTATTTGTTTAATGCGGAGACTAATGCGCCGTTGTATAGTTTTAGATCGGATAACTTTAGTCAGTTATCCTCACTGGGATCATTTTTGAATTATGATGGGCGTTTGCAAAAATCAGGTGATAAAGGAGTAAAATACAAAGTAAGAATCACTGAATATATCAATAATTTGGTAGTGAGAGACTCCGTTAATGCAACTTTGGGACTTACATTAACCTCGGATATACGAACTTCAAACGTTAAGAAAGCAGCTTTAACTACCTCGGAAAAGAACCTTCCTGCGATGTCTACAATTAATCCTTTTGGGACTGTATTGTATGGAAGTAATGTAGGTCCGACCGAAGAAGACAAAAAATTGAAGCTCGAAATTTTTTATACGAAATCTAATTAATTTCGCTGCTGATACCATAGGCAGTTTTTTTACGTTATTTAACGGAATAGAAAAGCGAAGTACTTTTGCTTTAACTATCTTTGATACTATTCGGTAACTTAGTGAAATTCAAAAATATACATTTAAATTATGTGTGGAATTGTAGGGTATATTGGGCATAGGGATGCTTATCCAATAATTATTAAAGGACTACAAAGACTGGAGTATCGTGGTTATGACAGTGCGGGTATTGCACTGTATGACGGTACGGATATACAACTTTCTAAAACAAAAGGTAAAGTAGAAGACCTTAAGAATAAATCAGAAAAAAATATTTCATTAAAAGGGCAACTTGGTATTGGGCATACGCGTTGGGCTACACACGGGGTTCCAAATGATGTCAACTCACATCCGCATTACTCTAATTCCGGAAACCTTATAATTATACACAACGGCATTATTGAGAACTACGAATCAATTAAAAAAGAGTTAAGCAATAGAGGATACACGTTTACTTCAGATACAGATACTGAAGTCTTGGTGAATTTAATTGAAGAGGTAAAAATTAAAGAAAGTGTAAAACTCGGAAAAGCGGTTCAAATTGCTTTGAATCAGGTTGTAGGGGCTTACGCAATTGCAGTTTTTGATAAAGAAAAGCCGGATGAAATTGTTGTTGCCAAGTTAGGGAGCCCATTGGCTATAGGCATTGGAGAAAACGAATATTTTATAGCCTCAGATGCTTCACCTTTTATTGAGTTTACCAGTAACGCGGTATATTTACAAGATGAGGAAATGGCAGTTTTAAGACTTGGAAAGGAAATCAAGTTAAGAAAAATAAAAGACGATGCTATTACCTATCCAAATATTCTTGAATTGCAACTAAATTTGGAGGAAATAGAAAAAGGGGGATATGATCACTTTATGCTCAAAGAAATATATGAGCAACCAAGAGCCATATTGGACACTTACAGAGGTCGTTTACGAGCCAGTGAAGGGTTGATAAAAATGGCTGGGGTGGATCAAAACCTGGACAAATTTCTAAATGCTAACCGAATTATCATTGTGGCATGTGGTACCTCTTGGCATGCCGGATTGGTGGCAGAGTATATTTTTGAAGATTTGGCAAGAATTCCTGTAGAAGTAGAATATGCTTCGGAATTTCGTTACAGAAATCCGGTGATAACAGATAAAGACGTGGTTATTGCCATATCTCAATCCGGGGAAACGGCTGATACCTTAGCGGCCATTAAGCTTGCCAAGGAGCACGGTGCATTCGTTTTTGGAGTCTGTAATGTGGTAGGCTCTTCTATTGCCAGAGAGACACATGCAGGAGCATACACTCATGCGGGTCCTGAAATAGGGGTGGCATCCACCAAGGCATTTACAACCCAAATCACTATACTTACTTTACTTGCCTTAAAACTAGCCAAAGAAAAAGGTGCCATTTCTGAAAAAAAGTTCCTTGACTTTTTAGAAGAACTTGAAAATATTCCGGCTAAAGTAGAAAAGACATTGAAATCTAATGAATTGGTAGAACAAATAGCTAGGATATACCAAGATTCCACAAATTGCTTGTACTTGGGTAGAGGATACAATTTCCCTGTAGCTTTAGAAGGGGCACTAAAATTAAAAGAAATTAGTTACATCCATGCCGAGGGATATCCGGCGGCAGAGATGAAGCACGGTCCTATTGCTTTAATAGATGAACAAATGCCAGTTATCATAATTGCTACAAAAAAAGGGCATTATGATAAGGTAGTGAGTAATATACAAGAAATAAAGTCCAGAAGCGGCAAAATTATAGCCATAGTAACAGAAGGAGATGAACAAGTTAGAGATTTAGCGGACCACGTAATAGAAATACCTGAGACATTAGAAAGTCTTACACCCTTGCTCACTACAATTCCTTTGCAACTCCTGGCATATCATATTGCCGTACTAAGAGGTTGCAACGTAGATCAACCACGTAATCTTGCTAAATCCGTTACTGTGGAATAGAAAAGAAACTTAGTTGTGCTTTATATGAAAAATCATGCTGAAAAGGCATGATTTTTTTTGTCATATTGTGAAATGCGAACTTTTAGGGGGCATTTTTTATTAAAATAATACTATGCATGCATAATTTTTTTCATTTTCTTATTGTTGAAATAAAAAAATCTGTATCTTCGATAGCATACTAATCTTAACTCAAAACAAGAATGAGAAAATTACTATTACTATCCTTTCTACTTATTGGAGTGCTGGGTTATTCGCAAACGGTCGTTAAAGGAAGTGTTCTTGATCAGAATAATGAACCTGTGGTGGGAGCTAATGTTGTAATTCTGGGAAAGGCTATTGGAACAGTAACCGATTTTGATGGAAATTTTACTTTAGAGACCTCGGAGACACCACCATTTCAGCTGCGTATAACCAGTATAGGATATACTGAGGGAACTGCTAGAGTAACTGAAAACAATCAAACTTTGGCCATAGTAATTTCTGAGGCCCAAACCATGTTGGATGAAATTGTAATCTCGGCGTCCAGAACACCTGAACGTATTTTTGAGTCTCCTGTTTCTGTTGAGCGTTTTGGACTCAAAGAAATAAAGAATACTACATCAGAATCATTCTATGGAGGTTTACAGAACTTAAAAGGAGTTGATGTTAATACGAATAGTTTAACATTTCAGTCTATTAACACAAGAGGATTTGCCACCTTCGCCAATAATAGATTTCTTCAGTTAGTAGATGGTATGGACAACTCAGCACCCGGACTAAATTTTGTTTTGGGGAACTTAGTGGGGATGTCTGAGCTTGAAGTGCAAAGTGTGGAAATTTTACCTGGAGCCTCTTCGGCTTTATATGGAGCAGGTGCTTTTAATGGTATTTTGTTTATGACCAGTAAAAGCCCTTTCGATTATCAAGGAATAAGTACTTATTTTAAAACCGGATATACTTCCCAAAATGCAGCAGGTAACAATGCATATTACGATTTTGGTATTCGTGCGGCTCATGCCTTTAGTGATAAGTTTGCTGTAAAGGCCAATTTTTCGTTCTTAAGAGGAGAAGATTGGCATGCAAACAATACGAGTGATTTGGCACGGCCGGGAGCAACGAGAACCAATCCCGGTTATGACGGACTCAACGTCTATGGAGATGAAGTAGGTAGATTATTTAATTTTGATGCAGCTGCAGGGTTACCTTCCGGAACTGTTGGTTCGGCATTCGTTTCCAGAACAGGTTACGATGAAATAGATTTGGCAAATTATCAGGCGGAAAGTGTTAAAACCGACTTCTCAGTGCATTATAAACCGTTTGCGGATGAGTTTGAGATTTTGTACAACGGTAGAGTTGGTAGAGGAAATACCTTATATCAGGGTGCAAATAGATACTCTATTAAGAACTTTGTATTACAGCAGCATAAATTTGAGGTAAGAAATAATAATTTCTTTGTTAGAGGTTACATAACCACAGAAAGTTCAGGGGATTCTTATGATACTCGATTTGCAGCAATTAACATTAATAGGTCATGGAAATCTGATACAGACTGGTTTACCCAATACGTACAAACCTATATTGGTGCCCGATTAGGGATCGGTACAGGACAACAATTGGATGAAGCTACTGCTCATGCCGCAGCACGGCAAGTAGCGGATACCGGCCGTCTTCTTCCGGGAACCCCGGAGTTTCAACAGGCATTTGACAGGGTTACTTCCGATGGAAATCTAGCTACCGGTGCTAAATTTATAGATAATACCAAACTTCGCCACGGAGATGCCAATTATAATTTTAGCCATATAACCAAAGATTTTGCCGATATTCAAATAGGAGGGTCTTTAAGAGAATACGAACTCAACTCCAACGGAACTATTTTTACTGATATAGATGGACCCATTACCTACACAGAGTTTGGAGCTTATCTTCAGGTACAAAAGAAAGTATTGGATGAGCGTCTAAAATTTACAGGGTCAATTCGGTATGATAAAAATCAGTTTTTTGATGGCTTCTTTTCTCCCAGACTTTCACTAGTGTATACCACAGGAGAGAACAAAAATCAGAACTTTAGAGTTTCTGTGCAGCAAGGATTCAGAAACCCTACAACTCAGGATTTGTTTATTGGTTTAGATGCAGGGCGAGCGGTTTTAGTAGGTTCTGCTCCCAGTAATTTGGATAGGGATATTAGACCTTATGGTTTAAGTACCAGCGGAGCAACCTTGACCGGGCAACAGAGCGTTGAGATATTAGGAAGAGCTGCGTATGAGAATGCGTTTTCTTTTAGTTCTGTACAGCAAGGAGCGCCAACTGCGGTGAATACACCTTTGGTAAAACCCGAGGAAATAACTGCATATGAAGCTGGGTACAGGGCTCAAATCGGTAAGGTTGCCATTGATTTAAGTGGCTACTATAATCAGTATACTAACTTTATATCGAATACCACTGTAGTGGTTCCTTTGTACGGAACGGCAGGCGATAATGGGCTGTCATTACTTGCGCTTCAGAACGGAGATGTTCGCCCTTATCAAACCTATACCAATTCATTAGCGGGAATTAATTCTTATGGTGCTACAGCGGGAATCGATGCCAAGGTTTTTGGAAATTTTGATGTAGGGGCGAGTTACACCTATGCTGAATTCGACTTTGATCAAGCTGCTTTTCCGGATTTCAGACCCAGTTTTAACACACCAAAACACAAAGTAAGGGCATCATTTGGTAATACTGAGTTGTTTAAAAACTTTGGATTTAATATTAATTACAGGTGGACCGACACCTATTTTTGGCAAGCAACTTTTGCTGATGGTGACGTTCCTGCTTTTACGGTGCTAGACGCTCAAATTAATTATGGCGTACCAAGTATCAAATCAATTTTTAAATTGGGAGGTTCCAATATTCTAAATCAAGAATACGTAACTGCCATTGGCACAGGTAATATAGGATCTATATATTATATCTCTTGGACTATTAATCCATAGACACACCAAAGACTTTAAACAAAAAAAGGTTCCTAAAACAGGAACCTTTTTTGTTTAAAATGGTTTGTAATCAGCTTGGAGTTACTTGATGTGTTTGCTTGAGTAAATCATTCACCGTTTTTACAGGGTTAAACGTTGCTAACGGGACTTCTACAAAAATGGTATTCCAAAAAGCCATAGCACCATTCCATAGTCCCGGAAGCTCTAAAGCCTTCAATTCTTTTCCTTCATGGGTTTTGCTGGTGATAAATCCTTGTTCCGGATTTACAAAATTTAAAAGGTCGTACTTTTGCCCTTTATAATTCTTTATACCGCAAACCAGATCGACTGGATTAAAATGGGTAGAATTTTTAAATAGTGCTACCTGTCTTTCATTTGACATGTCTACCTGAGCAGATTCTACAATTTGTAAGGAAATATGTCCATGAGTATCAATTATCCAAAAGGGCCCTCCCCCTGGCTCCCCCTCATTTTTTACCATTCCACAGATACGAATAGGCCTATTAATTTTATCTTTTATAACTGCGATTTGATCTCCTAGACTAAAACTTTCAAAATTCTCCAAAAACCGAACGTTTAGATTATATTCTAAGAAATTTTTTATTTCATTGAGCTTTTCAAGGGTTAGATTATTGATGTCCAGAATCTTAGCATACTCAAAAGCCTTGGCTTGTAATTTTAGGAGTAAAGCGCCTAGTATTTTTTTACTATCAGAAACTTCTTTGGCGCATTTTGGCACCACAACATTGTCTATATTCTTTATGAAAATAATATCTGCGTCTTGTTCATTAAGATTTTCAATTAAAGCACCATGCCCTCCCGGACGGAACATCAGCGACCCGTCGGAGTTCCGAAAAGGCTCATTTTCAGTAGTAACCGCAATGGTGTCTGTAGACGGTTTTTGATAGGAATAACTCACATTGTAGGAAGTTTTGGTAAGTGTGGACACTCGATCTTTTATGGTGTCAAATTCTTGGTTAAACAAGCTGCCATGTTGCTCTGAAATAGTAAAATGCAAATTTGCCTCTCCGTTTGTTGCAGCATACAAAGATCCCTCCTTTAAATGCTCTTCAAAAGGAGTAGCGGAATAATCACCATAATCATGAAATGGCAAAAGTCCTTTTGGGTAAAATCCATAGTTTAAAGCATTTTCATGTAGAATTTCTTTTACAAAAAAATATGCCTCTTCATCTTTGGTTTTACCTTTACCTTTGAGTCGATTTTGAACCAATTTGAAAAAAGGAAGCTTTTCCTTCTGTTTAAAGAATTGGGTTAGCTCTTTATTGTTGGTTCGAAGTAAATAAGAGTCTAGGCTTTCGGAGGTTGGTTCAAAGGTTTCCAAAAAGTTAAACAACGCCTTGAACATTCTGGATGCAGCTCCGGAAGCCGGTACAAATTTCAACAATGATAAGTCAGATACCTTCTTATCAAAATACGAAATCAAATCTGTCTCTTCTTCCTTAGATAATTTAGAGATACCATCACCAATTACTGCTGCCTTTTCCAGTTGAACAAATGGAATGCCTGCATTAAAAATTGCTATTTGATCTAAAACCTTTTTTTGGTCTATTCCTATGGCTGTAAGTTGCGCCATATCTTTTTCTGAAAACGCTGTCATTCTGTGAAGTAATTTATTAATGTGGTGAACGGCTGTTGTTAATCGTTCTTTTTTATCACCTTTTAATATTACAAAATTCCGTTCATATTTTTCTAAGGTATTTTTAAAATAGGTAAACATTTGTTCGCGCTCTTTAGGTTTGTCTCTAAGATCATCCTTTTCCCAAGGCACATCTATGTAGGTTAAAAAATAAAGATCATACTTATTTTCTAGGGCATGTTTTTCAAGTATTGGATCGCAATAACCCAAATAGTATGCCTCTGAATACACTTTGGTTTCTAAAAGATCCGTATCACAAATTAAAATATCGGTTGCTTTTTTTGCCAACTTATTTTCAAGAAGCATTTGTCCTGCTGCTATGGGTAATAAATCAGAAGCCTCACAAGTTTTTCGTTCATTATTCCATTTATCTTGAAGATATTCTCTTGCGTATTCAGGTACCCAAACGGTTTCATAATATCTGGCTAATTGTTCCGAAAGGGTAGTTTTACCGGTTGATTCCGGACCAAATAGTACTACTCTGATGATGTTTGCAGGCTGCTGTCTAAACTTTTCTTCCATACAAGATATCCCTGGATTGCCAGAACGGTAAATATAAGATATTGAAGTGAGAGCAGACCTAAACCTCTGTAAGCATATAAGGGTACTGTAATTAAATCCCCAATAATCCACAGTGTCCAATTCTCTAATTTCTTGGTTGCCATATACCACATGGCAGTGAAAAACAATCCTGAAGTGAAAATGTCGATATAGTTCTCTGTCTTAATGGTATAATTAAAAAGAGTGTAAACCCAATAAGTAATCAAAATTGTAAGGCAAAACAGCATAACACCTATAAGCTTTTCCTTGTTGTTGGTCCTCGAAATAGGAACAACATAGACATTATTTCTTTTTCGAGACCAGTTATACCAACCGTAAATACTCATGACAGAGTAATAGATATTTATCATCATATCCCCCAAATAATCTGCTTTATACAATAGATAAACCGTGATTACAGTAGCTAAAAGACCTGTTGGATATACCAGTATATTTTCCCGTTTTGCATAAATAACACTCGCTATGCCAAACACAAAGGCAATGGCTTCTAAAATAATGGCATAAACCGGAGTACTTTTGTATGAATCTAAGAAAAAATCAAAAATGGGGCTCATAGGTACTTCGATCCGATTTTACTATTTTCATATATAAAAGCCCCTTGTCCATTAGCTCAAATGCCTCTTTAATTTCTGTTTGCAACACGCTCATAACCTCATCATAACTTCCGTAAACTTGAGTGCTTAAAGGATTTTCCAGAACTGTTAGTCCTGAGTACCTAAGTTTCTTTATAAAATGAATTATAGGTTCTTCAAAGGTGTCTTGTAATGGACTTAAAGTAAGTTCTACGGATATATTCATATTATTTAGCTTTTGATAATTAATTCTTGGGATGCTAGCCCTATTTATATTTTAAATCGAAATTGGTTAATTCTTTATGTGAAGCTCTTTTTTGGAATAAATCAAAATCTTTAACTTTTGATGGCATAGACACATGTAAACCCTTCGAACTCCAGAAAACGAACAGTGTAGAATGATGAAACCCCGCGAAATAAAATTTCTGCTGTGGTTTCGGAATTTTCTAAGGAGAAATCTTGCACATCAATATGATGCAAAAAACTAAGCCCGTGATGTGCATATATTTTGTAAATAGATTCTTTGGCACCCCAAACTATCGTTAGCTTTCTGACAATAGCATCCGTATTGGCCAAGGTTTTATATTCTTCTATTGATGTAAATTTGTTGGCAATTCGTAAGATTTTCTCTCGCTGCATTTCAATATCAATTCCCACTTCATCATCTTCACCCAAAATAATTCCGGTAAATTCATGGGAGTGGGTAATCGAAATATGCTTTCCATCTCTGAGATGTGGCTTCCCGAATTCATTGTAATACAAATCCTGATCTGTATAGCCTGCAACTGCCATTAGGTGCCGAATACTTAAAAATCCTTTCCGATGTATTTCAGATTTCATTCCGTCCATTCGCCTCTGACAATTATCCGTAAGTATAACTCCCTCAGAAAGTTGTTCCTCAGATTCTTCTATTTTCCAGATATAGACAAAAACACCGGGTGTGACCTTTATTGTTTTGTAAAGAGGCATGACATTATACAAGTTATTACTACCTTTGCGAGAAAATTTTAAGCAAAGAAGTTGCTATAACGAAAGTATAAAAAAAAGAGGATATGAGTATCAAAACAGCACCTTATGTGCCCTACAAAGTTAAAGACATGGCCCTAGCAAATTGGGGTAGAAAGGAAATAGAACTTGCAGAAGCAGAAATGCCCGGATTAATGGCACTTCGTGAAGAATATGGAAAGGAACAACCGTTAAAAGGAGCGCGTATTGCAGGATGCCTGCATATGACCATTCAGACCGCAGTTTTAATTGAAACCTTGATAGCCCTTGGTGCAGAGGTAACATGGAGTTCTTGTAACATATTTTCTACTCAGGATCATGCAGCCGCTGCAATCGCTGCAGCCGGAATTCCGGTGTATGCCTGGAAAGGGATGAACGAAACAGAATTTGATTGGTGCATTGAACAAACCTTATTTTTCGGTAAAGACCGAAAGCCACTCAATATGATTTTGGATGACGGCGGGGATTTAACTAATATGGTATTGGATCAATATCCGGAATTATCCGCCGGGATAAAAGGAATTTCAGAAGAAACTACAACAGGAGTTCACCGTTTATACGAGCGGGTAAAAAACGGTACCTTAACCATGCCCGCTATTAATGTAAATGATTCTGTTACTAAATCGAAATTCGATAATAAGTACGGGTGTAAAGAAAGTGCGGTAGACGCAGTGCGTAGAGCCACGGATACCATGTTAGCCGGGAAACGTGTTGTTGTTGCCGGTTATGGTGATGTGGGTAAGGGCACAGCCGCTTCCTTCAAAGGAGCCGGGTCTATCGTTACAGTAACTGAAATAGATCCTATTTGCGCATTACAAGCTGCAATGGACGGTTTTGAGGTAAAGAAAATGGAAACCGTGGTCGGAAATGCTGATATTGTAATTACTTCAACGGGCAATAAAGATATAATTAGAGCCGAGCACTTTAAAGCGATGCGAGATAAAGTAATTGTTTGCAATATAGGCCATTTTGATAATGAAATTGATATGTCTTGGTTGAACAAAAACTATGGTCACACCAAAGATGAAATAAAGCCCCAAGTAGATAAGTACACTATTGATGGAAAAGATATTATTGTTTTGGCTGAAGGTCGCCTTGTAAACTTAGGTTGTGCAACCGGACATCCTAGCTTTGTAATGAGCAACTCTTTTACTAATCAAACCTTGGCTCAAATAGAACTATGGAAAAATAGTGAGGCTTACGAAAATAATGTATATATGTTGCCAAAACATCTTGATGAGAAAGTTGCCAAATTACATTTAGCACGTTTAGGGGCTGAACTGGAAACATTGAGTTCCGAGCAAGCCGCTTATATTGGTGTTGAAGTACAAGGACCTTATAAACCTGATTACTACAGGTATTAACAACCTATTTTTATCTCACTTTGGGGGATAATAACATGATTTCTATAAAACCCTTATCTTTTAAATGGGAGATAAGGGTTCAATTTTTTGATAGCGGAACCAACCTTAAAAGAAACCTATTTAATGAATATTATTTTAACCGGAGCAACCGGAACGCTGGGCTCTCAGATTCTTTTTTCGCTATTTGAAACAGAGCTAAATTCAATTACTAAAGTGTATTTGCCGATTAGAGGTAAAAAATCGATTTCTCCTGAAAATCGTTTAAAAAGAATGCTACATAGCGAATACGCGCCTCCATTTATTAAAGCTAATAGTGTTGAAATTACAAATAAGTTACAAGTTGTAGACGCCAGAATACTTTTTGAGCCATTATCTTTTTTAGAAGAAGAAAAAGTAGACTATTTTATCCATGCTGCCGGTTTTGTAAACCTATCCACTGACGAAGCGGCTAGAAAGGCTATTTTTGAGGAAAATTTTGAGTTTACCAAGCTTATTTTCACAGCATATACTAAGCATATAAATAAGTTTGTCTACATCAGCACAGCTTTCGCTATTGGAGATTTTGGTGGAATGTTAGATAACGACTATTCAACAAAGTCATTGTGTAAATATAGGAATCCTTATGAAGCCTCTAAGCACGGGGCAGAAAAATATCTTTTACAAGAGGGAGCTAAAAAAGGTATCGCCGTTCAGATATTAAGGCCTAGTGTCCTTGGAGGAAATATTTCAGCTATTCCCTGCTTCTTTATTTCTAAGTATATGGTGTTTTATTTGTTTGCAAAATTTTTCAGCAATTGTGGCAGCAAGGATGCCATTAGAATCACAACTAACAAAACTGCCGGATTGAATATAATTCCTACGGATTATGCTGCTAGGGTAATTGTAAAAGCAATGCTTACCAATGTTGAGCAACTTAACATTGTACACTCAAAAGATACAAACCTGATATCAGGGATGGCTAAAATTTTTGAGGTGGTGGGCTTTACCAATTTTAGTTTTACCACCGATAAAATTAACAAAATCACTGGCTTTGCTTCCCAATTAGAAGAGTTTTATTACGAAACAATTGGCATACATCTTAGCCCTTATCTTACCTCGAAACCTCAGAAATGGAACACCGCTTTATTGGAAAGTATATTACCTATTCCTGAGTATGATTTGGAAGAATATCTTTCTCAGACAGTGGCTTTTGCCAAGTTGAAAAAGTTTAGAAATCAGCAATGGTAAGATAAAGGCTTAAATTTAAAAATCCCATGGTAAACATAGTTTATCATGGGATATAAGTATCTACAAATAATTTTAGTTGGCTTCAGCCACCATGCCATCCAAGTAATAGCAGGTGGTTTTTTCATTTAGTAATGCCAATCCATTTTCACGACTTTCCATAGCACTTATTTTTAAGTGTTCTCCGTTTGGCATGTAAACAATGTAAAAGCCTTCTTCAAAAGAAGCTAATTTAATTAATTCACCATTAGATTTTACAGCATTCCACGATTGATCTTCCGGAGTATAGACTAAGTTCAGCGTATTACCTTTTTTGGGTCCTTTAATCACAGTCATTTCCATTTTATTTTTAGAAGCTATCATTTTAAAGGTATTTCCGTCATGCTTTACAATTTGAGTTTCAGAATCACCTTCATTCATGGCAATGGGATTAGAACCGGACCAAAATTCTATAACATTAAAAATAATGACATCACCTAAAGCAAAAAGACCGTACACAGGAATTATATTCATTCCCCAAAACAATAAATTATTTACAAATTTACTGTCACTTACACCATCATTCCACTGTTTTAATCCAACTACAGCATTAAAGGAGCCTAAACAGCTGCCAAGTAATAACGATAGCGATAATACTGTGCAAAAAAAAAGTTTTCTCATAATTTTAAATTTTAGAAGTTACCAATCTAATGTAAGCAGTAATTATTGAACAAAATTAGACTCCTCTTGTTAAATGAAATTATATTGAACTGCGAAAGTAATTGGTAAAAATTTTAATCTCGGTTCAACCCAAGCTTTTCCAAACTATAAAAGTAAAAATTTTTTTGATCGTTCATGGCTACAAAAAGTCCATTGGGGAAAGTGTCATTCAAAGGTACCGTAACCACTTCACAACCATCAGTGGCTAAGGTACCCAGATTTACAGCTTTTAGAAAGCTATTGTCTGTTCTGGAAAAAATATTGAACTGCCCTTTTTGTTGATCGGAAACTATAATATAGCCGGTGCCATCCGGATAACTGGCGATAGCTATTCCCTCAATATCTTCTAAAAAATATTCCCCACCAAAACAGGCAAGTTCAGTATCTCCAATATTAGGTTCCGCATAATATTTTTTAATACAAACCCCCTCATCAGAATAGTAAATATATCCATTTGCATTATCTACCGCGATAGCTTCAATTTCTTTTACGCCGCTAAAACTTCCAAATTTTCTAACCAGATTCGCTTTAACCCCCAAACTATCTGCTTGTAATGCATATTGATACAAATAGTTATTAGTAGGACCTGTTTTTCTTCCTACAATAGCATATATTGAGCCGTCTATGGGAGATTTATAAAGGCTTATCCCCATGGGCAGTCTGTTTTCTAAATTGCTTTCATCCGTAAAAACAGGAAACCCTCCCTGATCCAGTGGTTTCATATCCGGCACAGAGAAAAGACGAATTTGATGCTTCTCTCTTTCCGTAAATACAAGGATGTCAACCGTTGTAGAATCATTTAATTGAAAATCATAGGCAACATCAACATTATTTGGTCGTTTCATATTCCTTAGGGTCTTTTCTTCTATGATTTTTCC